>JAFWCS010000428.1 GCA_017534365.1 Clostridia bacterium
CATCAGGTTGGCGACCCAGACGCGGGTGACGACGTCGGGAATGTTGTAGAACGGCAGCCAGCCGATCAGGATCACCGTGATGCATTTCGGAATGGCGTTGCAATACAGCGCGTATTTGTAGCGCCCGTATTTCGGGATCAGCTTCTTGCGCCAGAAGATATTGCGCGCACCGGCCCAGCCGTTCCAGAGCAGATGCGTGCCGAGGATCTTGAAGGCAGAAGAGCAGCTGATGCCCTCCAGACTGTTCATATAGGTCACGAACCTGCCGCTCTGATTAAACAGAAGCGAGGGGTCAAAGACGATCATCGCGATGCCGACCACCGTCAGCAGCATGTAGACGCCGTAGAATCTGCGCTCGTTTTTCTTCGGCATGAAGCCGAGATTGTCCGCGATATACCACGTCATCATCGTCCAGATGTAATTGAGCGGCATGTTGATGATGTTGATCACCGAGAAGGTCAGATAGGGCAGCTTGTAGTGATACATCATCAGATAGCAGGACGCCCAGAAGCCGAGATATTCGAGCGTCTTGCTGCCGGAATAGTTGCAGCCGACCGCGAGGAAAATGTCTTTGTATTCCCGGTAGGGGACGTATTTTCCTTCGCCCGGCTCCTTCCAGTGGTCACGGATCTCGTGATAAAACGTGCCGATCTTCTCTTTGATATTTGCCATAAGCAGCCTCCCTTTACGATTTTGCATCTGAATTCGACGAAAATACAGGTCTGCGCTTTGATGAATGGCGACGTCCCGTGCGAGGCGCCGCCTGTTTTGCGTGGTATGTTATTTCTTCTTTCGCTCTGCCAGACGGCGCTCCTTATCGCGTCTGCGTTCCTCCGCCTCCTGCGCGGCGAGGGCGCGGGCCGCTTCTTCGGCTGCGGCCTCCCGCGCGGCTGCGGCGTCATACTGCGCTTCGATCTCGCCGAAGCGGGCGTAGTTTTTCTTTTGCGCAAGCAGCTTCTGCGCCTCGGCGTAGGGCTTGATGGCGCGGGTGTAGCGGCTGCTTTCGCGCGTGGCCTCCTTGATGGCGCCCTTGATGCGGTAGGCGTCGTTCTTCAGAGCCTTGAGCTCCGCCCTGATCCCGGCGACAGCTTCCCTGTCTTTTGCAGCTTTGGCGGCGTCAAGCCGGCGATAAGCCGCCGTCCTGGCCTCGTCGTTTGCCGTTTCCTGCGCAAAAAGATCCTCGAAGACGCCGTCGTCGAATTCCGGCATATTGCCGCCGTAGTGCCGCATCACAGCCTGCTTGCTGGTCAGCAGCTGTTTTGCCTGCGTGATCGCGAATTTGCGGATCGCGCGCTCGGCCTCGGTGCCGTTGGGCAGCGCCTTTGCCTCCGCGATCTCCTGCGGGCTTGCGGAGAGGATGCGCGTCAGGCCCGCGTTGACAAGCTCGACGGCGTTGGCATAGCGCCAGCGGTATTCCTCTGTGTCAAATTTCCGGTATTCCGCGGCGATCATCCTGCGCACCCGCAGGTCGGAATTCTCCGTTTCGATCCGGCGGCGTTCCTTGCGGGGCAGGCCGGGTGCGACCGGCGCCGGTTCGAGCGCCTCTGACGCGAGCGCGTCGCGCAGCAGATCCGTGCCGTCGATCAGGTCGCGGTCCGTCAGCGCGTCGTTGGCGAAATCCTCAAACATCGCGCGGATCTTCAGAATGCCGATCATGCCGCGCTGCTTCTCCTCCGACAGGTCATAGAAGAAGAAGGGGATGACGTTCATCGCCGCGCCGAAGACGGAAAGCACGATCAGCAGGTTAATCAGCGCATAGAGCGTATCCGGCTCGCGGCCGAGAATGTCGAAGGCGTTTTCGTAGCCGTTGTGTTCGTTGATGCCGTAGCGGTCGAAGATCAGCGGGATCACGGAATTCGTCGCCATGGTGATGAAACTCGTGATCAGGCCGACCGCCGCGAACATGCCGTCGATCCGTTCACCGGTGATATAGTGCTGATAGTCGCGGATATCGGCCTGGACCGCCGGGTTCAGGATCACGGCGAAGGAATTCATCAGCGCGTTGAGCCACAGGAACACCAGCACGACCCAGATGCAGAGCTGCGGGAAATTGACGTGCAGGCTGACGGCAGGGTAGAGGCAGGCGATGAAAAGAATGTTGAACAGGTTCGTGACGATCAACGTGCGCTTTTTGCCCCAGCGCTTGATGCAGAAGGGGGCGGCGATCATGCCCCAGAGCGAGGCGTTGCCGTAGACCAGCGTGATGAAGGCGTACTGTTCGTCCGTGCAGAGCTTGCCGTAGTTATAAAGCCAGGCGAGGATGTAGCCCATGGCGCCCTCGAGAAAGCCGATCCAGGTCGCGAGGGAAATGATCCAGAAATACTTGTTTTTCGCCACGGCCTTGATCGCGTCGAAAAATCCGATCTGCACCACGTGCGTCCTGGCCTGCACAAGTTTTTCGTTCGTGTTTGCAAACACGAGGATGCTCATGCCCACGCCGATCACGGAGATGATCGGGAAAAGCACCTGATAGATCCGGATGTCATACATGTCGTTTGCATGCATGAGCTTAACCATCAGCGGGATCAGCGGCAGATAGATCGTGGGCGCCAGGGAGTAGGTAACGGATTTGATCGCGGACACGTCCGCGCGCTCCTGCGTATTCGGTGAGAGCAGGAAAATCAGGTTTTCGTAAGCTTCCTCAAAGAACCAATAGGTGAAATTCAGCGCGACGCTGTAAAGGATCGTCAGCGCGTAGACCCAGGCCGTCGACATCTGTTTGTAGGGCGTGAACACCACGAGCAGGCAGAGCGCGACCGTGGGGATGCCCATGCCGAGGATCCAGGGCTTGTATTTGCCGGATTTGAGGCGCATGCCGTCGATCATATGCGCCTTGACGGCCGTGAGCGGGATGCCGGTGATCGTGATCAGATACTGGATCAGCAGCAGGTGACGCGGCGGGATGCCCGTCACGTTGGAGAGCACGACGTTTGTTGCGCTGATGATGATCGTGGTGGCGATCATCTTGATGCAATAAACGCCGATGCCGCCCACGGAATACGCGGTGATCTCCCTAAAGGGCATGTAGCGGCCCTTCAGCGGTTTTTTCCAATAGACGCGAACGTCAGAGAGCTTATCTTTGATCGCTGCGGCAGAAACCATGCAGAGAACCTCCGGTCAGATGATGAGATATCGGCGCGCGGAATCAGAAGTCCGCCGAACCGGTCGTGCGCGGGAAGGGCAGCACGTCGCGGATGTTGGCAATGCCGGTCAGATACATGACCAGACGCTCGAAACCGAGACCGAAGCCGCTGTGCTTGACGCCGCCGTAGCGCCGCAGATCGAGATACCAGTCGTAATCCTGCGGGTCGAGACCGAGCTCGTTGATGCGCGCCTCAAGCAGATCCAGGCGCTCCTCGCGCTGGCTGCCGCCGATGATCTCGCCGATGCCCATGACCAGGCAGTCGCAGGCGGCGACGGTCTTGCCGTCGTCGTTCAGGCGCATGTAGAAGGCCTTGATCTCCTTCGGATAGTCCGTGACAAAGACGGGCTTTTTGAAGATGACCTCGGTCAGATAGCGCTCATGCTCGGTCTGCAGATCGGTGCCCCAGCTGACTTTATATTCAAACTGATCGTTGTGCTGCTCAAGCAGCGCCACCGCTTCGGTGTAAGTCACGCGGCCGAAGTCGGCGTTCGCCACGGCGGTCAGGCGCTCGATCAGCCCTTTGTCGACGAATTTGTTGAGGAATTCCAGCTCCTGCGGGCAATGCTCCAGCACGTAGCGGATGACGTATTTGATCATCGCTTCCGCCACGTCCATGTCATCGCTCAGCTCGGCGAAGGCCATTTCCGGCTCGATCATCCAGAATTCCGCCGCGTGGCGCTGGGTGTAGGACTTCTCGGCGCGGAAGGTGGGGCCGAAGGTATAGACCTTGCCGAAGGCGAGGGCCATCGTCTCCGCCTGCAGCTGGCCGGAAACGGTCAGATAGGCGGGCTTCGTAAAGAAGTCTTCTTTGTAGTCCACGGCGCCGTCCTCGGTCCTGGGCACGTTGTCAAGATCCAGCGTCGTCACCCTGAACATTTCGCCGGCACCCTCGCAGTCGCTGCATGAGATCAGCGGCGTGTGGGCGTAGACGAAGCCCTGATCGATGAAGAATTTATGAATCGCGTATGCCGCCTCGGAGCGGATGCGGAATACGGCGCTGAAGGTGTTCGTGCGCGGGCGCAGATGCGCGATCGTGCGCAGATATTCGAGCGAATGCCGCTTTTTCTGCAGCGGATAATCCGGCGATGAGACCGCGAGGATCTCGATG
>JAFWCS010000429.1 GCA_017534365.1 Clostridia bacterium
CTCCGTCATAACGAAAATATTTTCCAGCTCCAGCGTGCGGTGCGCAGGCAGCTCGTTTGAAATTTTAATGGGCATAGTGATTCACGACCTCGGGGTTCAGATTGGATCAGATGCGGGTTTTGACCTTCCGCAGCGCATAGACCACGGGCACGGCGATCGCAATGCCGACCGCCATTTCGATCACGGCGTTGACGCCGAAGGCGGCGAGAATATAATTCGTCAGGCCGCCGAAGCTGATGGCGTTGATATTCAGCTGCGCGCCGTATTTCTCACCGTAGAAGAGATAAATGCCGCCCATGACAAAGGTGGTGTTGCACAGGCAGGCTGCAATGGCGGCCAGCGCCGTTGCAATATGGCCGCGCTTGTCTTTTTTGGAGACCAGCAGGAACACCAGACCGGCTGCCGCGCCCGCCAGCACGCGCGGGAGCAGCGCGATCAGCGGATTGCGGAAGAGGATGCCTTCCAGCGGGGTGGGCGGCTGCAGGATCGCCTTGACGATGCAGGCCAGACCCCAGACGCCGCCGAGAATGGCGCCGCCCTGCCAGCCGAGCACGCAGGCGCCGACGATGACCGGAATGTGGATCAGCGTGATACTCAGCCAGCCGTAGCTGATGTATCCGATGTATGGCACGAAGGTCATCACGATGATCAGAGCGCTGAGCACTCCGAGCTGCGCAAGCATCAGGTTGCGCTGCATGGCGGATTTGGATTTTTTTGCGGTTGACATGGTATATACCTCCTTGCTGCTGTTCTCAATCAGGTTGAGATACAACGCAAAATTTGGCGGTTCAGTTATTTCTTGCGGTTCTTTTCATAGAGCACCTTCAGCCCGTGCAGCACCAGATCCGCGTTGAAAACGATCTCGCGCCGGCAGCTCTTGACAAGGTCGCCGGCGAGCCCGCCGGTGGCGACAGTGGTGCGCACCGTCTGCCCGAGCTCAGCCTCCAGCACGGCACACAGACCGTCGATCATGGCGGCGGCGCCCAGGACGGTGCCGGCCTGCATGGAATCGATCGTATTCGTGCCGATGGCGTGGGAGGGTGTTTTCAGGCTGATGTTCGGCAGCTGGGAAGTGCGCGCGGAGAGCGCGTCGAGCGAAATGCCGACGCCCGGGGCGATCGTGCAGCCGCGGAACGCGCCGTCGGCGTCCACAACGCTGATCTTGCTTGCCGTGCCCAGATCGATGACCAGGCAGGGGAGCGGATAGAGCGCTGCCGCGCCGACGCAGCCTGCGAGCAGGTCCGCGCCGAGCTGGGCGGGATTGTCGATCAGAATGTTCATGCCGGTCTTGATGCCGGGGCCGAGCACCATGGCCCGGCAGCCGGCCAGCAGCTCCACCGCGTCGCAGATACGCTCCGTGATCTCCGGCACGACGGAGCTGACGGCAGCGCCGGTCAGCTTTGCCGCGTCCGTGCCGTAAAGCGCGAGAATCTGTTTGAATTTGACCGCGTACTCCGCCTTTGTGAGCGCGCGATCCGTCGCCAGGCGCGTGACGAACAGCAGCCGGTCGCCGTCATAGACGCCCATGGTGATGTTGGTGTTGCCGATGTCGATGGTGAGCAGCATGGTCCGCCTCCGGATTTCTTTGTATTGATATATTATTATACATTATTTTCTTTCGTTTTGCAACCGTTTCTTTTTCGCCGCGGCTTTCCATGCCTGCCCGCAGGCGCCGGCGTCGTTTTTTTGTGCTTTCAATAATTATATTTTGATTTTTC
>JAFWCS010000430.1 GCA_017534365.1 Clostridia bacterium
GCGCAAAACTGTGATAGAATAAACAGGACTTTTATGAAACGGAGACAGCAATGAAGAAACAGCGCGCAAAAAAAATCGCCACTTGGATCATCGTTCCGCTGATGGCGGCGATCTTTGTGTTTGATATCATCACCGTGGCGCTGGGCAACCGCTATGCCCGCCGTGTGCAGGTGGGCGAAGAGGCGCAGACGCCGAAGGCGAGCGACGATCGGATCCATTTTCTCAACACCGCGAATTCCGACTGCATCCTGCTGGAAAGCAACGGAAAATTCGCGCTGATCGATGCCGGCGAGGGCGATCACAATCCCCGCCGGAAGACGGCGTATCAGGGCTATGAGCAGCGGGTCGTGGACTATATCAAGCAGACCTGCGCCGCGCCGGACGGCAAGATCCGGCTGGAATTCGTGCTCGGCACGCATTATCACTATGATCATATCGGCGGCTTCCATGCGCTGCTGACCGATCCGGAGATCGAGATCGGCAAGGCGTATTTCAAGCCCTTTGAAGCGTTTGTATTTCATGAGTTTGAGCTTGAAAAATGGGGGCTGAAGGGCCTGTATGATCAGATCCTCGCGGATCTGGCGGCGCGGTCGATCCCGCTCGAGCAGACACTGCCGGATGTGCCCTTCGCCTTCGGTGATTTCACGCTGCGGTTTCTCAACACCGTCACGCCCGCGCAGCTGCGCGATCAGGGCGGCAACGCGGCGAGCGTCGGCGTGCTTGTAAAAAAAGGCGCGCGGTCTGCGTTCCTTGCGGCGGATTTCACGCATTCCTGCAAGCTCGAGCAGCTGTATGCGCGGGAGATCGGGCAGGTGGATCTGCTCAAGGCCGGGCATCACGGCTATTTCGGCTCCTCCTCGATCGCGTTTCTCCGGTCGCTGCGGCCGAAGCTCATCATTGTGCCGAATCAGCAGGGCAAGATCTATCCCAACGTCAAATGGAATTTTACCTTTGCGGCGAACGCGCCGTACTTTGCGACCTTTGATTATAACGGCATCATTGCGTCCTTCACCGACGCGGGGGAGATCGTGCTCACACATGATCTGCATCGGGCATCATGAAGCAGACCTGTTATGCATATCTGCGCGGCGCCTTTGCGGCGCTGGGTGACGGGCCGGCGGTGACGCAAGCGGGGCGCACGCTTTCCCGCGCGGCGTTTCTCGCCGAGACCGACGCGCTTGCCGGTTATCTTGCAGGGATCGGCGTTGAGGCAGGCGCGGTCGTCGCCGTGCTCCTGCCGACGCAGATCGAAGCCTTTGCCGCGTTTTACGCGATCAACCGCCTCGGCGCGGTCGCGGATCTTGTGCATCCGCTGGCCCCGGTGACGACGGTTGCTCAGGCGCTTGCGATCCCCGAAACCAAGGCGGTGCTGATCCCGGCGGAGATCGCCCCGCCGCTGGCCGAAGCGATCCGTGCGAGCGGTCTGCCGTGCATCGTCTGCGGCGAAGCGCCGACGGCCGCGCTGCCCGGCGCTCATTTCTATGAAACGTGCATCCGGAAAGGGCGGGGGAGGCCGGCGCCCGTTGCCTGCGATCCGGAGGCCCCGGCGGTGCTGCTGCATGGCGGCGGCACTTCGGGCGAACCCCGGTCCGTTCTGCTCTCGAGCGCGAACCTCAACGC
>JAFWCS010000431.1 GCA_017534365.1 Clostridia bacterium
AGGAACGAAGTGAAATGAAACCGCTGACACTGACAGTTGCCACCGATATTCACTATTATTCCGAAGAAAACGGCAGCAGCGGCAAAGCGTATGATTCCGCCGATTATAAAAGCCAGAAGCTGCTTTCCGGCGCGGCCGAGGTGCTGCGGACGATGTGCGATCAGATCGTTGCGGATTCGCGCAGCGATATTCTGATCATCAGCGGCGACACCACGAATAACGGCGAGATGAACGCGCACCGGGAAGTGATCGACCTTTTGCGCAGCGTCAAGGAACGCGGCAAACAGGTCTATGTGATCACCGCGACGCATGATTTTAAAGGCAACGGCGAAGCCGCAGCCTATCGCGGCGATGAAAAAATCACAACGCCGGCCGCAACACGCGACATGCTGTTTGATCTGTATCGTGAATTCGGTCCGGATCAGGCGCTTGCCGTACATCGTGAGAGCATGTCCTACGTTGTTCAGCTCGCGGACGGCTACCGCCTTTTCGCGCTTAATGACGACACGAACCGCAGCGGCAAAAGCGGGTTTTCGGACGAATGCTTCGACTGGATCACTACGCAGGTCATGAAGGCGCGCGCGGAAGAACAATTTATCATCGCTATGACGCATCATCCGCTGATTGCGCCGTCTCCGGTTTATGAGCTGATCGGCAAGGGCGACATGCTCGGCGATTATGACCGGCGCATTCAGCAGCTGGCGGATCTCGGCGTCCAGTTCATGTTTACCGGTCACACGCATATTCATAATATTTCCGCTTATCAGAGCCCGCAAGGCAACGTGCTGTATGATATCTGCGCCGCTTCGCCCATCGGCTATCCCGGCGTGTTCCGCACAGTCACGTTCCGGCCGGACGACGGCGTTGTGCACGTTGAAACGGATTACGTGCAGGAACCGGAAAGCTATAAAAAAGATAAAAAGACGCTGCGTGATCGTCTGTCGTATCAGATGGTCGGCGTCATCCGTGAGATGATCGAGGTCGCCGGCAAGGATATCGACCGCTTTGCCGATATGGCGACGGCCATCAGCATCAAACCGAAGGTGATTTACCGCTTCGGCTGGATCCTCAAGCCGCTGTTCAAATTCCTGAATTCCCTGAAAGTCGGCACCGTCGGCGCCTGGACCAAAAAAGAGACCGGGCTGAAAAAAGAAGACTGGGCGGATATCAAGGACCGCAAGGTTGTGGATATCATCACCGAGCTTGTGCTGAATCTCTACGCCGGCGAGAGCAATTATCCGCCGGACACGGCGACTTATAAGATCACGATGGGTCTGATGAGCATCGTCGACAGCCTGCTGCGTGTGCTGCACATTGATCTGAAAAAGATTCTCAAGGTCGTGCCCGACGCATCTTCGCTTGTTGAACCGCTGCTTTACAACGCAAAAATCGACGCCTACACAGCGGATCTTACGATCTATGACCACTGCGAAGCGGGAGAACAGGGGAGACCGCTCCCCGCGCCGCAAAAACAGGTGACTGTCAAAAAGAGCAAAAAAGGTCTGCCGATCCTTATTTGCGCTTTGCTGATCCTGCTGGCGTTCCTGCCGGTCTAGCTGCTTTTGCTGCTGTTCGGCTTTGTGAAGAATCAGATTCGTTACGGCAAAAAAATGAAATAAACCGCATCAAAAGGGGAGACAAAGGTGTTTTTTGATCGGGATCTGGAAACGATAACCATAACGGAACATAAGCAGAAGGGAGGTTTCATCTGATATGGCAAAAGCAAAGAAAAAGAAAAACCGGATGAGTATTCCGGGCATGGTGTTTCTGGGGATCTTCCTTGTGGCGTTTTTCACCGCGATCATCGTTGCCGGCTACTTTTTCTATGAAGTGAACAGCCGAATCAACGGCGATCTGATCATCAATCTGGATGAATACAAAGCCAATCAGAACCAGACCTCCTTTATCTTCGGTACGCAGGCTAATGGCGAGGTCATCGAGCTTGCCCGCCTGCACGGCGAGGAAGACCGCGTCTGGGTTGATCTGGACGATATGTCGCCTTATATGGGCGACGCCGTCATCGCGCTGGAGGATACGCGTTTCCGTCAGCATCCCGGCATGGACTGGCAGCGTCTGGGCGGCATCATCCTGAAGCCGGAGCAGCTCGGTCAGGGCGGTTCAACGATCACGCAGCAGCTGATCAAGAACCTGACGAATAAGAAAGACGTGACCGTTGTCCGTAAATTCAACGAGATTCTGACCGCGCTGAATCTGGAACGCTATTATGACAAGAATACGATCCTTGAGGCGTATCTGAATACCGCATATTTCGGCAGCGGCTGCTATGGCGTCAAGACGGCCAGCGAAAAATATTTCGGAAAAGACGTCCGGGATCTGAACGCGGCCGAATGCGCCGTGATCGTCTCCATCACAAAGACGCCGACCGCCAACAACCCCCTGCTTCATCCCGAAAACAACCGGAACCGTCAGCTCTATTGCCTCAAGCAGATGTATGCCGAGGGCAACGGCACGCTGACAAAGGAAGAATACGATGAAGC
>JAFWCS010000432.1 GCA_017534365.1 Clostridia bacterium
ATCAGCACCAGAATCAAAACCACAACGATCCAGATTTTCTTCATTGCCGTCCCTCCTTTCTGTTGGATGCAGCATATTGTCCGGGCGTGGCAAGCGCGGTGATCGGCGCGGTCGCATTCCTCCCTTCCCTGCGCGGCTTGTCTTTGCCTTCACTCATATGATGCAGCAGAGATGAAAAAGGTTTAAAAAACGCGAAAAAATACAAAAAATTTTTTCTTCGGCGGGATTTGTTAGCCTCTGCAGGCTACGAAAACCCGCCGTTTTCCCTATGGTTGAGAGCAGTTCACGCTAAACAAATCAGACGCCTGCCCGGAAAGGATGATTGCATGCAACCGCAACTGACAGAAAAGGAGCGCCTGTTCTGCGCTTTTTATGCGCAGAACGGCGACGCCCGCGCCGCGGCGGCTGCCGCAGGTTTCCGCAATCCGCGCCGCAGCGGGGCGAAGCTGCTGCGCCGGCCGCAGATCACCACCGCGCTGGCGGAAGCCCCGGCCGCAGAGGCTTTGCCGGCGGCGATCGAGCGCGGTCTTCGCGCGCTGGCCTTCGGCTCCGCCGCCGACGCGGTCAAGCTCCTGCTGCGCGGGGAGGATCTGACCGCCGGGGAGCTGGAAGCGCTGGATCTTTTCATCGTTTCGGATCTCAAGCGGCCGAAGGGCGGCGGCATGGAAATCAAATTCTTTGACCGGCTCAAGGCGCTCGAGGCACTCAGCCGCTGCGCCGGCGCCGCGGCGCCGGAGGGCGGCAGCTTCCTGCAGGCACTGACCGCCGGCGCAAAGCTGCTCTCGGAAGAGGAGGAGGACACGTGACGCTCCCGACGAAAAAGCCCGCCTTCGCCCCCTTCTCCAAAAAGCAGATGCAGGTGCTTTGCTGGTGGCTGCCGGAGAGCCCGTTTCACACGCGGGACGCCGTCATCTGCGACGGCGCCGTGCGCTCGGGCAAAACGCTGTGCATGTCCGTTTCCTTCGTCACGTGGGCCTTTTCCCGCTTTGACGGCTGCGCCTTCGCCCTGTGCGGCAAAACGATCGCCTCCCTGCGCCGCAATCTGGTCACGCCGCTGCTGCCGCTGCTGCGGGAGCTTGGCTTCGCCTGCGTCGAGAAGATCTCGCAGAACCTGCTGGAGATCTCTCTGGACGGGCGCAGCAACCGCTTTCATCTCTTCGGCGGCAAGGATGAAGGCTCCGCCGCGCTCATTCAGGGCATGACGCTCGCCGGCGTTCTGCTCGACGAGGTGACGCTCATGCCGCGCTCCTTTGTGGAGCAGGCGCTGGCCCGCTGCTCCGTGGAAGGCTCGAAGCTCTGGTTCAACTGCAACCCGGAGCATCCGATGCACTGGTTCCACGAGGAATGGATCCTGCAGCACGAGAGCAAAAACTGCCTGTATCTGCACTTCACCATGCGGGACAACCCGGCGCTGACCCCCGCCATCCTCCGTCGCTATGAGAAGCTGTACTCCGGCGCATTCTATGAGCGCTTTGTTCTGGGCAGATGGGTGGCGGCGCAGGGCAGCGTCTATCCGATGTTTTCGGCTGCGAAGCACGTCGCCGACCCGCCTGCGCGCATGGAGCGCTATTTCATCTCCTGCGACTACGGTACGGTCAACCCCTGCTCCTGCGGGCTTTGGGGGGAACACGGCGGCAAGTGGTACCGCATCCGGGAATATTATCATGACTCCCGCAAAACCGGGGAGCAGCGCACGGACAGCGAGCATTATGCCGCGCTCTGCGCGCTCGCGGGCGATCTGCCGATCGAGGCCGTGGTGGTCGATCCCTCCGCCGCCAGCTTCATCGAATGCATCCGCCGGGCCGGCCGCTTCCGCGTGCTGCCCGCGCGCAACGACGTGAGCGACGGCATCCGCCAGGTCTCCGATCGGCTGAAGGCGGGCACCCTCCTCTTCTCGCCCGCCTGCAGAGATACGATCCGGGAATTCGGACTGTATCGCTGGGAGGAAAACGCGGCCAGGGACGCCGTGCGCAAGGAAAACGATCACGCGATGGACGACATCCGCTATTTCGTTGCCACCGTGCTCGCGCAGGAAGCGCAGGACAGCTTCTTCGCCCTCGCCGCAGAAAGGAGAGGTTCATGGAAATCTTCAAAAACCGAACCGCACCCCGCATCTCCGCGCCGGTGACGCGGCCGGCGGAGCAGCGGCCCTTCGGCATGCTGGACGGCTACGTGCCCCTCGGCGCGCCGCAGCTGCGGCTCTATTATGCGCTGCGCGAGGCTGTGCCGGTGATCGACGCGGCGATCTTCAAGCTCGTGCGTCTGACCGGCGGCTTCACCGTGGACTGCGCGGACCCGGGGGCGGCCGAAGCCCTGCGCGCATTCCTGGCGCAGGTGCCGGTCGGCGGCAACCGGCAGGGCGTCGCCGCCTTCCTGAGCACCTATTTCGAGCAGCTGCTCACCTGCGGCACGGCGCTGGGCGAGATCGTGACCGACACGGCCGGCGCGCCCCGCGCGCTCTTCAACACGCCGCTGCAGGATATCGAGCTGCGCCGCGCGGCCAACGGCTTCGACGTGGATCTGTTCGTCCGCCGGGCGGGCGGCCTGCGCCGGGTCCCGCGGCAGGATCTCTGCCTGCTGAGCGTGCTCGATCCCGATCCCGGCGCGCTGACCGGCAATTCGCTGCTCAAGGGCCTGCCCTTTGTGAGCGGCATCCTGCTGAAGATCTTTGAGAGCATCGGCGCGAACTGGGAGCGCGTGGGCAACCTACGCTTCGCCGTCACCTACAACCCGCGCAGCGACGCAGTCGACCGGGCGTATGCCAAAGACCGCGCCATGCAGGTGGCAAAGGAATGGGGCGAAGCCATGCAGAGCGGCGGCGCCGTCAAGGATTTCGTTGCCGTGGGCGACGTGCAGATCAAGGTCATCGGCGCGGACAATCAGATCCTGGACAGCGAAGTGCCCGTGCGGCAGATGCTCGAGCAGATCGTCGCCAAAACCGGTCTGCCGCCCTTCATGCTCGGGCTTTCCTGGTCCAGCACCGAACGCATGAGCGCCCAGCAGGCGGACGCGCTGACCAGCGAGCTGGAAGCCTACCGCCGCATCCTCACGCCGGTGATCGACCGCATCTGCCGCGTTTATCTGCGGCATCTGGGCTGCACCTGCCGCCGGAGATCCGCTGGGACGACATCACCCTGCAGGATGAAGTGGAACAGAGCCGCGCGCTGCTCTATCGCGCACAGGCCGCTGCCATGACGAAAGGAGACGATTGATACGGAACCCACCACCCCGACCCTGCCCGCCGATGAGCTGGAACGCATCGCGCAGTTCACGCGCAAGCCGCTCGACGCGCAGGATCTCTATACCTTCTCGCTGATCCTCTGCGACAACGAGATCGACCGTGACTGCGAACGCTTCACGGTGGAGGCGCTGCAGAAGCTGGCCGGGCTGTTCATCGGCAAAACCGGCATCTTCGATCACAGCGCCAGCGGCAAGGATCAGACCGCCCGCATCTATGAGACGGCGATCGTAACCGATCCGGACCGCACGACGGCGGCAGGCGAGCCTTACACCTGCCTGCGTGCCAAAGCCTATATGGTGCGCACGGAGAAAAACAAGGACCTGATCGCCGAGATCGAAGCCGGCATCAAGAAGGAGACCAGCGTCGGCTGCTGCGTGCAGAGCATCCGCTGCTCCGTCTGCGGCAAAGATATCAAAGCGGAGGGCTGCACGCATCAGAAGGGCCGCGTTTACGGCGGCAAGCGCTGCCATTATCTGCTCGATCAGCCGGCCGACGCCTACGAATGGTCCTTTGTCGCCGTGCCCGCGCAGCGCAATGCCGGCGTGGTCAAATCCTTCACGCCCGGCGCCTTCGCCCCCGCCGATCCGGAGACGCAGGCGCTCGCCGCCGCCTACCGGACAGAGCTGCTCGGCGACGTGCTGCAAACGGCCGCACGCTGCGTCCCGACGCTGGAAAGCAAGGTGCTGCGCAGCCTGTGCGCCGACGCGCCGGCCGACGTGCTCAAAGCGCTGCGGGACGCCTTCCGCGCGCAGGCCGATCAGGCGCTGCCCCTGCTGCGCCAGCTGCAGGCCGATCCGGCCGCAGGCGAAAACGAAAACAACGCTTATCAGATCTGATTAAGGAGGTTTTTCTTATGTCCGTTGCATTTCAGGGCTTTCAGGAAAACGCCGTGACCTTCAAGGTCAGCGGCGAAGTCACCGCCGGCAAGCCGGTCAAGCTGGCAAGCGCTGCAACCGTCGCTCCCTGCAGCGCGGGGGATGTCTTTATCGGCTTTGCGCTCGAGAGCGACAGCGCCTATGCGGCCGTGCGTCTGCGCGGCGCGGTCACGGCCAAGTATACCGGCACGGCGCCGACCGTCGGCTTCACGAAGCTCGTTGCCGACACCAACGGCGTGAAAACCGGCACCGCCGGGCGCGAATACCTCGTGCTCGACGTCAACACGACTGACGCGACCGTCACGTTTCTGATGTAAAAGAAAGGAGCTTGCATATGGCTGATTTTGACAATCTCAGACTGGAAAAGGGCATGTATGCCGGCAACATCTTCACCGCAACGCTCGAACGCCTGGATCCGAGCGAACACTACAAGGGCACCGCGCTCGAGGGGCTGGACGCCTATCAGCGTCAGCTCAAGCGCTTCGGCATCCGCGTGAGCGGACCGGGCAGCGATATTGTCGATAAATTCTTCTCCACCGGCGACAGCGCCGTGCTCTTCCCCGAATACGTATCCCGCGCGGTGCGTCAGGGGCTCGAGCAGGCAAATCTGCTGCCCAAGCTCGTCGCCTCCGTGACAAACATCGACGGCATCGACTACCGCTCCGTCGCCTCGGTTCCCTCGGAGGATGAGAAAGAGCTGAAGATCGTCGGCGAGGGCGCGTTCATCCCCGAAACGAACGTGCGCACGAAGGAGAACCTTGTGCGTCTGCGCAAACGCGGCCGCACGCTCGTGGCCTCCTATGAAGCGATCAAATATCAGCGCCTGGATCTCTTCACGGTCACACTGCGCCAGATCGGCGCCTACATTGCGCGCACCCAGCTCAAGGACGCGATCGACGTGCTCGTCAACGGCGACGGCAACAACAACGCCGCGCCCGTCAGCAGCTGCGGCTCGCCCGGCCTGCTGACCTACGAGGATCTGGTCGACCTCTGGAACAGCTTCGATCCGTATGAGATGAACACGCTCCTCGCCGGCGCGAACGCAATGGCCAGCCTGCTCATCATGGATGAATTCCGCGACGGGGCGGCAGGCCTGACCTTCCACGGCACGGGCAAGGCGATCACGCCCCTCGGCGCGACGCTGCTCAAATCCAACGCTGTCGGCGACGGCAAGCTGCTTGCGCTCGACCGCACGGCCGCGCTGGAAATGGTCAAGGCCGGCGACGTGACCACGGAATACGACAAGCTCATCGACCGCCAGCTCGAACGCGCGGTCATCAGCTGCACGGCAGGCTTTTCCAAGCTCTTTGACGGCGCGGCGAAAGTTCTGACAATCTTCTGAGAGGGGGGGGATCCGGATGATCGATCCCTGGAGCGTGCTTTTCCTGCTGCGCAGCTGTTATCAGCGGGAGGAAGCCGACGATGCGCTGCTGCCGCTCTGCGCGGCGGCGGCGGCCGAGCTGGACGCCCGGCTGCGCGCGGACGCCGATCCCGGCGACGTGCGTCTGCTGTATGCGGCGGCCATGGCAGTCTATCACCGTCTCTGCCTGCGGACGCTGGAGGGCGGGCAGGGCGTCACCGTCTTCAAGGCCGGCGACGTCACGGTCAACCTCGACACGCAGTCCCTGATCAGAAGCGCCGCGCAGGAGCTGGAACGCGCCCGCGCCGCCGCGCTCCCCCTGCTGCGGGACGACGCCTTCTTTTGCGGGCAGGTGACGGTATGAATCTGACTGCTTTGTTTGCCGCCTACGGCCGCCCGGCCGCGCTCTGCGCCGCGGACGGCACGATGCAGTCGGAAACGGCGGCCATCATCTCTCCGCTTCGCTACAAAAACAAGATGTATCTCGACGGTGTGAACACGGAGATCGGCTTCAACTCGCAGGGGCATTATCTCTATCTCGGCCCGCCGTCGCCGGATCTGACGCTGGCGTCGGAGGGCGATTATCTGACCGCAGGCGGAGAGAAATACCGCATCGACCGCGCGGAACGGGTCTATCACGGCAGCGAGATCTTTTATATCTGGGCGATCATCCGCGTGATCGTGGAAACGGAGGACCCCGTATGAGCGAAATCAGCGCATTGCCCGCAAGCCTGGTGGAGTGGCTTTCCGCGCGCGAAGAGCTGCAGGGCATCCGCTTTCTGACGGAATACCCTGCCGTCAAAAAAGCGATCCCGCTCCGGCATACCACGGTGGCCGTCGGCATCGGCGGCATGGAGATCACGGATTCCTTCACGGAAAACGAAAACGGCGTGCTCGTGGAGAACGAATACTGCCGCCAGGTGCTGATCCGGGTCAAGCTTTCCATTCATGCGCCGTTTGCCGCGGGCGGCACCGCCTGTCACGACGCCTTCACGGATATCATCGACTGTCTGAGCTTTGATTCCGATCTGGAGATCCTCGAATCCGGCTGCAACGGCATCACCGCCGACCGCGACACAGACGCCTTCGTGCTCGACGCGTTCATGCGGGTCAAGGCCGCGCTCTGCCCGGCGGAGACCTCCTCGCTGGTCCTGCCTTCCTTCTTCAGCAAGACGCTGCTGTGCGCCTCGCACATCAACGACGACAGCATCCATCTGACCGGCGCGCAGCAGACCTATCTGGAGCAGCCGTTTCAGACCGGCAGCTATTTCGGCACGGGCAACGCCAGCCGCAGCATCTCGCTCGGCTTTCAGCCGAAAGCGGTCCTGATCTTCGTTTCCGGCCTGCCGCTGTATGATCCGTATGACGGCAATACGACCGCAGCGGGCATCGGCCTCGCAAGCGGCTGCAGCGCGGGGATCGCCCTGACCGGGACCGGTTTCCGCGTCACGCAGGTCGACACGCCCGCGCAGGGCGAGGTCGCGCCGCAGCTCAACCGCCTCGGCGTCACCTATTGCTATATCGCGTTCCGCTAAACCTTATCTGACTGCGCAGCCCGCCGTATTTCCAACGCGGCGGGCTGTTTTTTTCGAGAATGCACCTTGCATTTCCGGAATAAATCCTGTAAAATGGAATCAGAAAAAAAACGGGAGGTAGACTGCATTTGAAAACCGGATTCAAAGAGATCCTGCGCTCCCTTCGCTGGCAGAATTTCCTTGCGCTGACGCTCGCCGGCATCATCTATGCCGTGGGCGTGACACTGTTCATCGCGCCGGTGGATCTTTACGACAGCGGCATCTCCGGCACCTCGATGCTGCTCGGGCAGATCACGCCCTCCTTCCTGCCGCTTTCCTTCTTTCTGATCGCGCTGAATGTGCCGCTGTTCCTCTACGGCCTGAAAAAGCAGGGCGTCGCCTCCACGGTCTATTCGATCTACACCGTCGGCGTCTACGCGCTCTTTGCCTGGCTGATCACGGACGTGCTGCCGATCGACGTGAGCATCGCCTCCCCGCTTGCCGGGCGGGATCTGCTGCTCTGCGCGATCTTCGGCGGCGTGATCTCCGGCGCGGGAAGCGGCCTTGCCATCCGCTTCGGCGGCGCTGTGGACGGCATCGAGATCATCGCCGTGATCTTTGCAAAGCGGCTGAATCTGACCGTCGGCAGCTTTATGATGGCCTACAACGTAATCCTGTATATCGTCTGCGGCATCGTGATCCACAGCTGGATCCTGCCGCTGTATTCGATCGTCACCTGCGTCGCGGCGCTCAAAACCGTGGACGCCATCGTGGAGGGCTTCGACCGCGCGAAATGCGCCATGATCGTCACCACCGAGGCGGAGGCGATCTGCCTGGAGCTGAGCTACGCGTTTGAAAGCGGGATCACGCAGGTAGAGGCACGCGGCGGCTATTCCCGCCAGCCGAAGACCATTCTGTATTTCATCGTCAACCGGTTTCAGGTCACCAAAATGAAAAGCATCGTGCACGGCATTGATCCGAAGGCCTACATCTCCATCAGCGAGGTCGCCGACGTTTTCAAAGCCGATCCTGACGCATGATCCGAAAGGGGCGGTATTATGGAAAGCAGGCAAAACCATCTGCCGGTCTGGACCAACCGGTGCTACGCCTACGCCAGCCGGCAGGAAGTGCTGCGCATGGAGGCGGAACCGGGATTCTATTCTCTGCTGCCGATCAAATTCCGGGATTTCGGGCTGCGGTCGGGCGGCGCGCTGACTGCGGAGCGCACCAAAACCGTGACCGTGCGCGGCCAGCAGGAAACGCAGCACACGACCCTGCGGCTCGAGCCGCTGCTTTACCGCTGCGCAAAAAAACTCTATGACACCGCCGCCGGCCGGCTGCTGACCGCCTACCCCGCGCTTGAGGCCGTCACGATCGGCCCGCAGCGTCAGACCGGCGCTTACGAGCTGCTCTGGCGCTATCCCGTTGCGGAGATCGAAGCGGCGCAGCGCGCGCTCATGGCGGAGATCCTCGACGAAGGCTTCACGCTGGAGGAGGAGCTGGCGCTCTCCTGCACCAAGCGGGGCGGCGAACGCTTCCTCAGCGTCAACGGCGCGCTGAAGCTGACGCCGAAAAGCCTGCGCGCCCTGATGCGGCGCCCGCCGGAGGAGCAGCTGCACCGGCCGCTGAAGCGGGCCGTCTCCTTCTCTTTCGCGGACTGTGAACAGTATTACCTGCCCTTCCCGGAGGACCGGCTGGAGCTGGGCAACCAGTTCCGCGCCTACGCCTCAACGCAGGCGCGCAACGCCGACGCCTTCTCCGCCGCGCGCAGCGGAGATTTCGAGCTGCTGTGCAAGCTGGCAAAGAACGGCTACGAGCTGAACGCGATCGGGCGTGACGGCGCGAGCGTGTTCGGCATCTTTGCCTGCGGTCTGCTGCAGCAGTACCGGGGCGGCAAGCTGCCGCGCTTCGCGCTGCAGAAGCTGGATGAGCTGATCTTTCTCGGCGCGAACCCCGCGCTCTACGGCGTCAGCCGCCGCGTGACCGCGCCCCTCGCCTGCGCCGCAGACTGCGATCTGCCGGACGCCGTGGCCTATTTCCTCAACAAGGGCGTCAGCCCGGATATTTATCCCGTCATTCAGCCCGTCGGCGGCGGAGAAAGCCTGCTTGCAATGATCCGCGCGCGCAGCGGCGATCCCGCCTATCCCAACGCCGCGGAGATCGCGGCGCTGCTGGAGGCCGCCGAATAAAGCCCAAAAACAATGCACGGACCTGCGTCAACACAGGCCCGTGCTCTTTTTTTATTTCGGAAAGGACCGCTCAGCTTCCGGCGGGATCCGGCGCGAAAAAGCGCATCGAAACGCCGTCGTCCTGCGCCAGCGTTCCCTTTGGCGCGCGGATCGTTTTTACGGCCACATAAACGTCGCCCGCCGCGCCCGAGACATTGACGATCTGCAGCCAATAGGCGACCCAGAACCAATCGCGGGGCACAACCGCCGTCAGCACGCTGAACACGATCCCCCAGATCAGCAGCGGCGCGAGCGCGGTGCAGAGATAGGAGCGGCGGTCAAAATAGGTCGTCGGGCTGCCCGCATAGGCATACAGCCCCGTGAATCCAAATTTGAAATGCACAGCGCCGAACGCTTTCATTGCCGCAGCGTGCGTGAGCTCATGCGCAATCAGATAGAGCAGTATGCCCACCAGCAGCGCAGCAAAACGCAGCAAAAAGCGGACGGTCCCCTTCTCTATATCGAACAGCACGGAAAGCGGTACAAACGGCAGCGCTGCGGCCGCCATTGCAAGGCCGATGAACAGCGCAGCCAGATTAATCATCGTTGCAAGCTTTTTGTTTTTTTGCAGATCGATGCTGCACAGCGGCTGATAGCCCTCCGACAGCGCCTGAAACGTATGCATAGAGCGCTCCTCCTTCTATTCCTGTACTTCCGTTGCGGCCGTCGTCTCCGTGGCCGTCGTCGTTTCCGCCGCCGTGGTTTCCGGCGGGGCTTCTTCCAGATACTCCGCCTTGACCCAGCCCTTCATGCTGCCGTACACCACGTAGGCCCAGCCGTTTTCGCTGCGCAGCACGGTCACGGCGGTGCCGTTGGGCAGCTTGCCGAGGATCGCGGCCTCCGCGCTCGCCTCGGCGCGCAGATTCAGCGGGCTGCCGGCGGTCTTCACCCGGTGTTGGCCCTGCGCAGCCGTGACCTCCGGCGCGGTTTCGGACGGCGCTTGCGAGGTTGCGGGCAGCGCTTCCTTCTTCACGGTGATCGTGCCCCACGCGCCGTCGCGTTTTGCAATGAACGCGCCGTTTTCGCCGGGCAGGATCGCTTCAAACACAAAGGGGATCACGGTTTCGCCCTCCGGGTCGATGATGCCGAATTTTCCGTCCTTGCAGACGGGCGCCATCCCGTTTTCAAAGGCAAACGCCGTGTCGCTGTCCGCGATCGCGCAGCTGCCGACGGAATCAAATTCGAAGGGGATCACCGTCACGCCGCTGCGGTCGATATAGCCCCATTTGCCGTCCTTTTTGACGGCGGCATACTCGCCGGAAAAGTCCAGCGCCTTTTCAAACGTCAGCGGGATTGCCAGCGTCTGCGCCGCGTCGATATAGCCCCAGCGCGCGGTGGCCGTGCGTGCGCTTGCCACGGGATACAGCCCCTGCGTCAGCGCCAGCTCTCCGCGGGCAACGACCGTTTCCTCCGGCTCCGCCGGCTCGGCGACCCAGACCAGCGCGCTCTGATCAGCGTCCCAGCAGGGCACGCGGGCCGGGGTCTTCAGCCCGTGATACTGCTTCCTGGTGACAACGCCGTTCTCGATATCCACCAGCAGCGCATACTCCGAACGCGGGCTTTCGACTGTGTAGCGAATGCTGCGCCACTGATCGCTGCAGAAGGAAAACGCCGTGTGCTCCGCCGGCTCCGTCACGGTTCCGCCGCGGGTCATCAGGCCGACGCTGCCGGTTTCGGCGTCCGTAAAGACCAGCAGCTTCTGATCGTAGCTTTTGACGTCGCTGATCTGCTCATAGCCCGCCGTGGACCAGACGCCGCCCGTCAGATGCTTATCCACCACAGGCCCGCGCTGCCGGTTGCGCGCAATGATGAAGCCAATCGCCGCAATCAGCGCAACTGCGATCACGCTCGCCGCGATCAGCACGGCGCGGCGGCTCTGTTCGGGAATCAGCGCTTTTTTCTGTTTCATAGCTTTCGCTCCCTTTTTTGGGAATTCTGTTCTCGGGATTCTATTTTGATTATACCACAAATATCGCCCCGGCGCAAGTCTGCAGATACAGGCGCTTTCGGGGCAGGTGTGACAATCCGGGCAGATTTATTTCCTCTCCCCCCTTGACTATTTTAAAAATAAGTAATATAGTATAATTGAATTAAATTCGAGGAGGGTTTTCCTATGAAAGTCTTTATGATCGGCGGCACCGGCCTGCTGGGCTGCGAGGCGGCCAGAATTTTCATTGAACGCGGCCATCAGGTCAAGAGCGTTGCGCTCCCCCCGCTGCCGGAAGGCGCGCCGATCCCCGAAGAGATGGAGATCGAATTCTGCAACATCTATGAGAAGACGGACGAAGAGATCAAGGCGATGATGGAAGGCTTTGACTGCTTCGTGTTCGCCGCCGGCGTGGACGAGCGCGTTGAATTCCCCGCGCCCGTTTATGAAGCTTACTATAAATTCAACATCGCGCCGCTCAAGCGCATCCTGCCCCTTTGCAAGGAAGCCGGTCTGACCAAGGCCGTCGTCCTCGGCTCCTACTTCTCCTATCTGGCCAAAGAGCGCCCGGATATGAAGCTCACGGAGAAGCATCCCTATATCCGCAGCCGCATCGATCAGGAAAACGCCGCCTTCTCCTTCGCGGATGAAAACTTCGACGTTTCCGTGCTCGAGCTGCCCTATATCTTCGGCACGCAGCCCGGCAGAAAGCCCGTCTGGGTCATCCTCATCGAGCAGATCAAGCGCATGGACAAGCTGCCCTGCACGCTCTATCCGCGCGGCGGCACCGCGATGCTGACCGTGCGTCAGGTGGGCGAGGTCATCGTGGGCGCCGCGGAGAAATCCAAGGGCGCGAAGGCCTGGCCGATCTCGATGTACAACATGACCTGGAGCGAATTCCTCAAGATCGTCTACGCCGCGCGCGGCATGGGCGAGAACCGCAAGATCATCGGCATCCCGCCGTGGATGATGCGCATGGGTCTGGGCGGCGTCGTGAAAGAATACAGAGAGAAGGGCATCGACAGCGGCATCGATCCGATGGGTCTGCCCGAGATCATGGATCTCAACCTCTTTATCGACCGTCGCTACAGCGAAGAGCTCGGCGCGACTGAGGACGATATCAAAGCGGCCATCTATGATTCGATCAAGGTCAGCGTCGCCTCCTATGAAGGCAAGGTCAAGCTCCTCGAAATGAAGGGCGAATAATTCCAGGAACTCAACGGACCACGGAGCAGTGCACGCCGCTGCTCCGTTGTTTCCGTGTTATACGGAAAGGATGATTTGATGGCTGAGAAAAAATATATTGGCAACAAAGAAAAATGGATGTTCGGTCTTGGTGCTGCAGGCCAAGGCATGATCTATGCGATGATGTCCGGCTTTATCAGCGACTATTATTCAAATGTGCTGGGCTTATCGCAGCTTTTTATCATGATGCTGATGCTGCTTGCACGTGTCTGGGACGCGATCAACGACCCGCTCATGGGCATCATTATTGATCACAAAACTACACGCTGGGGGAAAATGAAGCCCTATATTCTTTTCGCCTCCGTTCCAATCGCCGTTCTGTCGATCCTGATGTTCTTCAGCCCCAAACTCTCCGGAACGCCGCTGATGATTTATGCCGCCGTCATTTATGTGCTCTGGGGCATGGCATACACTGTTGCAGACGTTCCGTTCTGGGGCCTGACAAACATTATGACACCGAATGCAGAGGAACGCAGTTCGCTGATTTCCTTCACAAAAATCATCAACAGCGTCGGCTCCGCAATGCCAAATGTTTTCATTTTTATCGCCGGTTTGGTTTTGCCTGCAATCCTCGGCGTTTCGGATGGTATCCTGTTCGATATCTGGAAATTCCGTATGGTGTCCATCGCGATCGTCGTAGTCGGCATCATTCTCTATGTGAACTCCTATTTTCACATCAAGGAACGTGCCATTCCGCCGGTCAAAAAGCGCCAGCCCGGCGAGCCCTCGCAGCTCAAGCGCCTGTTCTCCTGCAAACCGATGGTGCTGGTCCTGATCTCCGGCGTTCTGTCCTTCGGCCGCTATATGTTTGCCGCGGCGACGCCTCATGTGGCGCGCTTCGCCTTCTACCTCGGCGATAAGACCGCCTTCCTCGGCATGAATCCGGAGCAAAAGCTGGCCGCATTCCAGAAAAGCTACAGCGGCGTGATCCTGATTTTCAATCTCTGCTCGGTTGTCGGCATGTTCGGCGCGATGCTGGTCATGCCCTTCCTGATGAAGAAATTCGACTTCAAAAAAATCATGATCACCACCTGTCTTGCCGGCGCTGTCGCGTCGATCCCGACCACACTCGTGGGCTGGTTCACCGGCAACCTGTATCCTTGCATTCCCTTCATCCTGATTTCCTGTATCCCCATCGGCGTAATCAACGTGCTGATCTTTGCGATGATCTGCGACTGTCTGGACTATATGGAGCTGACCACCGGCTACCGAGACAACGGTCTCGGCGCTGCCTGCAGCGGCTTTATCAACAAGCTCGGCAATGCAGTCTCCACAAGCAGCATCAGTCTGGTATATCTTTTGATCGGCTTCAGCCCGGTCGCCGTAGAGGAATCCATGAACAGCAAGGCTGCGGAAACGGCAGTCCATGTTGCAAAGGCTGCGTTTGAATATGCACCCAAGGAGCGCTTTGGCGTGTTTGCGCTGATCACCATCATCCCCGGCGTGAGCCTGCTGCTCTGCGCGATCCCGATGTTCTTCTATCAGATCTCGGGCAAGAAGAAGGAAGAAATGATCGCCCAGCTCCAGGCCAAGCGTGAGGCGGAAGGCGTCACCGTGGCCGAATAAAAAATCCAGCAAAAAGTGAGTGTTTCCATGTCCCAAGAAAATCAGTTAAGAAATATCGCCATCATTGCGCACGTCGACCACGGCAAGACCACGCTCGTGGACGAAATGCTCAAGCAGAGCGGCACCTTCCGCGACAATGAGCAGGTGGCCGAGCGCGTGATGGATTCCAACGATCTCGAACGCGAGCGCGGCATCACGATCCTCTCAAAGAACACCTCCATCCACTACAAAGGGATCAAGATCAACATCGTGGACACCCCGGGTCATGCCGATTTCGGCGGCGAGGTGGAGCGCATCCTGATGATGGTGGACGGCGTGCTGCTGCTCGTGGACGCCTTTGAGGGCTGCATGCCGCAGACGCGGTTCGTGCTCAAAAAGGCGCTCAACCTCAAAAAGAAGGTGCTGGTCGTCATCAACAAGATCGACCGGCCGAACGCCCGCCCCTATGAAGTGGTGGACGAAGTGCTCGACCTCTTCATCGACCTGGGCGCAGAGGAGGATCAGCTCGATTTCCCGGTGGTCTATGCCAGCGCGAAGGACGGCTATTCCAGCCTTGAGCCGAACGTGCGCAGCGGCGACATGCAGCCGCTCTTTGACGCGATCCTGCAAAACATCGATCCCCCGGCAGGCGATCCCGAAGGCCCGCTGCAGGTGCTGTTTTCGAGCCTCGATTACGACGACTACGTCGGGCGCATCGGCGTCGGGCGCGTGGAGCGCGGCCGGATCAAAAAGAATCAGCAGGTCACGCTCTGCAAAAGCGACGGCAGCACGCAGAACGTGCGCATCTCCCGGCTCTATCAGTTCGAGGGGCTGCGGCGCGTGGAATGCGAGGACGCGCAGGCCGGCGACATCATCTGCGTCTCCGGCATCGAGGGCATCAATATCGGCGAGACCGCCTGCGACCCCGAGCACGTGGAGGCTCTACCCTTTATCAAGATCGACGAGCCGACCATCTCGATGAATTTCATGGTCAACGACAGCCCGTTTGCCGGGCGGGAGGGCAAATTCGTCACCTCCCGCAACGTGCGCGACCGCCTGTTCAAAGAAGTGGAAACAAACGTGAGCATGCGCGTGGAGGAAACGGAGAGCACCGACACCTTCAAGGTCTCCGGCCGCGGCGAGCTGCATCTTTCCATCCTGATCGAAACGATGCGGCGCCAGGGCTATGAATTCCAGGTCTCCCGCCCGAAGGTCATCTTCAAGCACGACGCCGAGGGCAAACTGCTCGAGCCGATCGAGCTGCTGATCGTCGAGGTGCCGGAGCAATACGTCGGCGCCGTGATCGAGAAGCTCGGCTCACGTAAGGGCGAGCTGGAGAATATGGACGCGCGCGACGGCGGCACCACGCACCTCGAATTCCGCATCCCCTCCCGCGGGCTGATCGGCTACCGCGCCGAATTCCTGACGGATACCAACGGCAACGGCATCATGAACCAGCTCTTTGACGGTTACGCCCCTTATAAAGGCGACATTCAGACCCGGGAGCGCGGCTCCATCGTCGTGCACGAAACCGGCGTGAGCACGGCCTACGGCCTGTTCAACACGCAGGACCGCGGCCGCCTGTTCATCCCGGCGGGCGTCGAGGTCTACGAGGGCATGATCGTGGGCGAATGCGCCAAAAACGAGGACGTGACCTGCAACGTCTGCAAACAGAAGCATCTGACCAACACCCGCGCCTCCGGCTCGGACGACGCGCTGCGGCTCGTGCCGCACAGCGTGCTGAGCCTGGAGCAGTGCATGGAATTTATCAAGGACGACGAACTGCTGGAGGTCACGCCGGCCTCCCTGCGTCTGCGCAAACGCATCCTCTCCAAGGAGCAGCGCATGAAGCAGCAGTTCCGCAAGAAATAATGAAACAACCGCAACGAACCGCCGTCGCGCTCGGCAGCTTTGACGGCCTGCACAAAGGACATCTTGCCGTGATTGCCTGCGCTCTCGCCTGCCGGGAGCGCGGGCTGATTCCTGTCGTGCTGCTGTTTGACCGCCATCCGCTGCAGGTACTCACGGGGCAGGCGCCTCCGGCGCTGCTGCAGACGGAGTTGCGGGACGAAATGCTCCGCGCGCTCGGCGCGCAGACGCGCGTGATCCCCTTCGCGCAGATCAAGGATCTTTCCTGCGAGGCATTCGTGCGGGACGTCCTCTGCGGGCAATTGCAGGCCGGCGCGGTCTGCTGCGGCGAAAACTACCGCTTCGGCCGCGGCAACGCAGGCGACACCGCCGCGCTGCAGGCGCTCTGCGAGGCAAACGGCGCAACGCTCTCTGTGGCGGCCTCCGTGCTACAGGACGGACAGCCGGTCAGCTCCACCCGCATCCGCGACGCGATCCGGGCCGGGGATCTGCCCGCCGCAAACGCCATGCTCGGCCGGGCCTTCAACTACCGGCTCGAGGTCGTGCACGGCAGCAAGCGCGGCCGGCTGATGGGCGCGCCGACGATCAATCAGCATTTCCCCGCCGATTTCGTGATTCCCCGCCGCGGCGTTTACGCCTCGACGGCAATCGCGGGCGGCGTTGAATATCCCGCGGTCACCAACATCGGGCTGCGCCCGTCCTTTGAAAGCGACGATCTGCGCAGTGAAACGAACCTGCTCGGCTTCGACGGCGACCTCTACGGACAGGAGATCGAGGTGCGGCTGTTCGCCTACCTGCGGGAAGAAACGAAATTCGCCTCCATGGCGGCGCTCGGCGCGCAGATCCGCGCAGACGCCGCGCGTTCTCTGGAAGTTTTTGAAAAGCGAGGGACCGACCATGTATGAATCCTGGGAAGCTCTGCGGGCGGACTGCCTGCCCTGCCGCGCCTGCCCGCTGGCGGACACGCGCACCAATCTGGTCTTCGGCGTCGGCAGCGAAACCGCAGAAGTGCTCTTTGTGGGCGAAGGCCCCGGTGAAAACGAGGATCTGCAGGGCGAGCCGTTCGTCGGCCGCGGCGGCAAGCTGCTGGATAAATATCTGGCCGCCGTCGATCTGGACCGGCACAAGAACATTTACATCGCCAACATCGTGAAGTGCCGGCCGCCCCACAACCGTGATCCGAAGCCGGAGGAGCAGGCGCAATGCATCCGCTGGCTGCGGGAGCAGACCCGGCTGCTGCGTCCGAAGATCATCGTCTGCCTCGGCAGGATCTCCGCGCAGAAGCTGATCGATCCGGATTTCCGCGTCACGAAGCAGCACGGGCAATTCATCGAAAAAGGCGGCATCCTCTTTATGGGGACCTTCCACCCGGCGGCGCTGCTGCGCAACCCCAATCAGAAGCCGGACGCGCTCGAGGATTTTCTCGCCCTGCGGGCAAAGATCCTCGAGGTCTGTGATCATACATACTAAGCAATCGAGGCAAACTATTATGCAAATTCTTTCTGCGCTGGCCATCGCGCTGGCAGCGGGACTGTTTCTCTCCCGCGTGACAAAAAAACTCGGCCTGCCCTCCGTGACCGCGTATCTGGTCGCCGGCATCCTGATCGGCCCCTACGGGCTCGGCCGCTTCGGCGTTGCGGGCATGGGCTTCACCTCCGCCGAAAACCTGCGGCAATTCGAGCTGATCTCCCACGTGGCGCTCGGCTTCATCGCCTTTGCGAT
This sequence comes from Clostridia bacterium, assembly GCA_017534365.1. Classification (GTDB taxonomy): domain Bacteria; phylum Bacillota; class Clostridia; order Oscillospirales; family Acutalibacteraceae; genus CAG-177. Next base: position 17,527 of record JAFWCS010000432.1, read on the forward strand.
CGGCAATGAGTTCCGGCTCTCGCAGCTGAAAAAGATCGGCAAGCAGGCCACCTTCATCGGCATCTTTCAGGCGGTGGTCGCCACCCTGATGGTCGACGCGACGCTGCTGGTGCTGCATCTGGTTCTGAAAGACGCGCTGCCCGTGCCCATGGCGATCACGCTCGGCGCGATCGCTGCGGCTACGGCGCCGGCGGCCACGCTCATGGTCGTGCGCCAATACAAGGCCAAGGGCAAGCTGACGGATCTGCTGCTGCCGATCGTCGCGATCGACGACGCGGTCGGCCTGATCGTCTTCGCCGTGTCCTTCGGCATTGCCAAGGCGCTGCTCAACGGCGAATTCAACCTGATCGCCATTCTCGTTGAGCCGCTGCTCGAGATCGTCTGCTCGCTGCTGCTCGGCACGGTGATGGGCTATCTCTTTCACCGGGCGGAGAAGTTTTTCAGCTCCAACAGCAAGCGCCTGAGCCTGTCGGTGGCGTTCGTTTTCCTGACGGTGGCGCTCTCGATGCTGAAGATCCACCTCGGGCCGGTCACGATCGGCTTCTCCTCCCTGCTGGTGTGCATGATGCTGGGCACGATGTTCTGCAATCTCTGCGACTTCTCGGCCGACATCATGGACCGCACGGACAAATGGACCGCGCCCCTTTTCACCCTCTTCTTCGTGCTCAGCGGCGCGGAGCTGGAGCTGAACGTCTTTCGCTCTCTGCCGATCATCGGCATCGGCGTGGCCTATATCCTCGCCCGTTCGCTCGGCAAATATCTCGGCGCTTCCGGCAGCGCAAAGCTGATGCGCTGCGAGGAAAGCACGGTCAAATATCTCGGCATCACGCTCCTGCCGCAGGCGGGCGTGGCGCTGGGCATGAGCGTCACGGTCGCATCGCTCGGCGAAACGGGCGCGCTGATCCGCAACATCGTGCTGTTATCCGTGCTGATCTATGAGCTGATCGGTCCGGTGCTGACCAAGATAGCCCTGATGAAGGCCGGCGACATTCAGCCTCGCCCGATCGAAAAAAGCCGCAAGCACCGCCAGGCGCCCGCGAAATTCTGATCTTCCCGTCCGCTGCAGCTTTCCGCTGCGGCGGACGTTCTCTTATTAAAATTTACATTTCTGATCTTGTTATTATTTCCGAATCGTATTATAATCCTGACAGAGGTGTTACGATGGATCATTATAAAAGAAGAATTCCTGCCGTCGCGGCCATCCTCCTTTGCCTTCTCCTTTGCCTGACTTCCTGCAAAAAGGCCGGGAACGCAACCGAAACGGAAGTATCCGAATCAAATACCGCTGCCACAGCAGACGAAATGACGACGCGAGACCCAAACGGGAAGATCGTGTATCATCCCCGGACCGCGGAAGAGTGGGGCGTGGAAATGCCGAAAATGAAGCTGATCCCCGACGATCCGTATTCAGTGAAGCTGAACGAGATTTACAACGAGCACCTGAACACAAAGCAATCCTTCATCGAAGCGTTTACGGACTATGAAGACTATAATGACGAGTCGATTTATGCGCTTTATGATCTTGACGGCGACGGTCAGAAGGAACTGATCACCGGGTGGAATTGCTACGAGGGTGACTATGTCGGCATTGACAATACGAACTATAACCGGATCCAAAAGGGCAGAAATAAGATGGTGACGCACGTCTATTCCATAGATGCAAATGGGGATGCAGTTGAATGGCAATTCTATGAAAATGCTTTCGATGCAGAACTTGTTAATCGAATCATATTGTCGGACGGAACGATCAAAACAATTGCAGGAAACGCTTTCGGATATGACGATCATTACAGCTATCAGTATGTAAAGCTGGACAATGGCGAAATCGTTGCTTACAGGGAACTGTTTGATATTTGCAATGCCGCCGGAAAAACGGAGGAGTATGAAACAAGATCCGATCGAAACGCTTATCCTGTTGAGGAGA
>JAFWCS010000433.1 GCA_017534365.1 Clostridia bacterium
AATAAATACCGCTGGATCGACGCGATCTCCGGCCTGATCGACGCGCTGGGCAACGGCGGCCTGGCCGTGCAGAGCATCATCCTGATCTACACCTGGCGTGAGCTCGGCCTGCTCTTTACGATCATCACGAATCTGATCGCCTTCATGGGCAATCCCGGCGCCTTCCTTTCGCCCTGGATCCGCAAACGCTTCCAATACAAGACGCTGGTCATTTTCAAGCGTCTGATCTTTGCCGCCCAGGGTGCGGGCTACATCCTCGCCTGCTGGGTCTTCCGCGACAATTACTTCATGAGCGGCCTTGTGATGCTCATCTCCCTGTGCATCGGCGATATGCTGACCTCGGCGGTCAAGCTCTCCGAGCAGGATATGGGCGTGCGTCTGAGCGACTATCAGATGTATCTCTCCGGCGAACGGCTTGAGAACTACGCGGGCGTCGTCGGCTGGTTCACCGGCCCCTTCGGCGCGCTGATCAGCCTGATCATCCCGATCATTTTCTACCGGTTCGGCCTGACCTCGGATTACGACATCCTCTTCGTGGACGATATCCGCTCCAAGTGCATGATCGTCGGCGTGGCCTTCGACCTTGTGGGGCACCTGCTCTGCTGCCTGCCCTATCTGTTCTTCTGGGACTACACCGACGAAAAGCACGCCAAGGTGGTGGAAGCACTCAAGGAGCGCGAACGCATCGCCCAGCGTGCCGACGCGACGGAGGCCGACATTTACGCCAACCTGAGCGCCGACGCCGCAAAGGCGACGGATCAGCAGCCCGCCATGAAGGCGTGAAAAACAAACATAAGCAGCAAGGCGCCCGCGCTCCGAACGAGGAACGCAGGCGCCTTGATTTCTGTTTTTATGCCGCCGGCCCGCCGAAGAGTGTGCGCAGCAGGTCAAAGAGCATTGTGAAAAATGCCCGGATCGCGCCAAGGATCGTTGCAAGCAGGCCGGGCTCCTGCGCCGCGGGCGTGACGGCGACGGGCTGCTCCAGATAATACTCCCGATGGCCGTTGCCGGTGAAATCCAGCCGGAACACCCAGCCCGCCGGATCGTTCGGGTCGGTATCCCAATAATAGGCGTCCAGCAAGAGCGTATATCCCTGCGGGCAGACGATCGAGAAGGCGACGCCTTCTTCGAGCATGCTTTCCTGCGCGAAAAACACATCCTTCGATCCATCGGCAAACGTAACGGTGACGGTGTCCGGCAGCGCAAATTCCGTCGGCTCAAGCGTGACGTTCCCCTGCGCGTCGGTCACGGTTTCCCCCTGAATCGCCGGCGTAAATTCTGCCGGCAGCGCGATCGCCGCGATCAGATCGTCAATGGAGATAAACTGCAGCTCCTGCGTGCGGTCCTGCCCGAAGAGGCGGACTGTCACGCGCTGCGCGCCGCCCTGCAGCGCATCCCCGTCCACCGTGAAATCCAGATCCGCGCCATACGCAGCGCCGTTCGCGAAGGTCAGGATCCAATCCAGCGGCATAGGACCGTCATGGAAGGAATAGTTCTTCTTGCCGTTCTCCGTCACGTACGGCTCGACGTCCATCCAAATGCGGTAGGGGCCCTCCATCCGCGGCGGGGTCAGTGCGGTCAGCGCGCCGAGCGCCGTCAGGGTAATCGCTGCGGCTTCATTGAACTGATCGGGCAAATTGCTGTTGCGCCAGGCGACGAGCAGCTCCTCCCCCTGCGCAAGCGCAACCGCGACACCGCAAGAGGTTTCGGAAAGGAGCGAGACCGGATCGATCGATTGGTAATATTCCAGGGGCGCTACCAGATTCGATTGGGTCACAGTGGCCAGCACCAGCTCCGCGATCGTTGTTTCAATCAGATAAACGCCGGCCTCCGGCGCAAGAAAAGAGGCGCAGGACGCGGTATTTTTGACGTTCACGGTGTGCGTGCCGCTCTCCCATTGCGCGACGCAGGCGGCTGACAGGATGTGCGGCGGCGGATAATCCGGCTCGGAAATGAAATCGCGGTAGCCTTCCATCCAGATATCGGCAACTTCGCCGGGCTGCAGCCTGGAATGCGAACCCGCGCCCCAGACGTCCCCGGCGGAGGCGGACATCGGGACGCAGGCCAGAAGCGCTGCGCAAAGAAGCAGTGCGAGGATGCGACGGACGTTTTTCATGATGGCAACTCCCTTTCAAATATGTTTAAATGAATTGACAACTGTTGAAGCAAAGCGGTGCATTCAAACGCAAGGCAGTTCATCCGGGCGACATGCGCGGGTCAGGCCGCTTCCGACGCGCCGAGGGCGTCGTAGTTTTTCGTTTCCCACAGCAGCCAGACGTCGGCGCCCTGCACATAACAGGAATCCTCCGTCAGACGATCCTTTGACGGCGCGCGCGTGAAACCGGCGTCCGCGAGGCCGGCCGCGAAGGCCGCCGCCATCTCCGGCGAGCGGAAGGTGATGCGCGCCCCGAGCCGGACTTCCTCGTGCGGCTGTCTGAATTCCGTCATCTGCCCCGCGCGATAGCCGGTCACCCACCAATGGGCGTCGTAAGGCCGGGCATCGTGCCGATAGGTTTCGCCGCCGTCCTTCGAGGTATAGAGGTCCATCGACATCTGCAGCCAGTCGTCCTCTGCCGGGATGGTAAATTTCGCTTTGTCGGTTTCCGCCTGTCCGTTCGATGCGCACGGCGCGGTGAAAACGCCGATCTCGCCGCCGAGGAAGAGAAAGCCGTATTGCCCTTTTCTCATCTGAAGCATCCACGTTTTTCCTTCATAAGGGAACACGATGCGCACCTGATCGCAGAACATCGCCGCGGCAGGCGCGTAGTACTCATCCACCGCCTGCATAGGGGTGCTCATCTGCCAGCAGTCCCTGTCATCCGTGAAATACAGCTCGTCCTCGTGGTACGGGTTTTGAACCAAGGCCGGCTTCCTGTCCGGATCAGAAATTGGTTTTGCCGGTATTTGAGCATCCGCCGGCTTGCCTGCGTCGGCAGCCGCCCGGGTGGACGCCGCCTGCGGTGCGGAAGCCGCGCGCGCAGCCATTGGTTTTTTCGTTGCCGCCGAAGCTGCCGCGCCTGCCGCCGAAGCTGACAGCGCGAACGCCTCGGTCTGCGCCTGCTGCGACGTCGACTGTACCGTTGCCTGCGCCACTGTCTGCGCTGTTTCGGCCGGCGTCTTCGCCTGCCTGCCGCGATGGGTCGCCGCGCCCGCCGCAGCCATGCCGCCAAGCAGGATCAGACCCGCCGCGATCAGAACGATCCTTCTTTTCATCTCATGTCCCCCTGTTTTATCTACATTACTTGACAATCGAAAGCGCCGAAAAGTTCACTCGCAGGGAGAATCTCGCGAAAAAATTTATTCGTTCCGTCTGCCTGCGGGCAAAGCGCAGAAGGGCGCGTTCGATTTCCATAAAAAAGTGATGGAAATCGAGCGGATTGTTGCACGGGCGCTTCCTTTTTTGCTGCCGGAAGCGCAAAAAATAATTGCTGATTTTTCAAAAAACCTATTGTTGCGGCCTTTGTTTTATTGTATAATAGACTCAGATTATTTGAAAAGGATGGCTGCTTGTTATGAAAAACCCGAGATTTACCGTTTCCTATACCTGCGACGGGCAGGACTATACGATCCACGCCGCGCAGAATACGCACTACGTGATCGAGCACGAGATCACGGAATGCGGCGTCATCGCCCGCCTGCTGCCGCGCGCGCGCCTGACGCTCAAGCGGATCGATCTGACCTTCGATTATGACATCGCGCCGGAGGATCTCTTCTTCGGCAACGGCTATCAGGCCTGGACCACCACGCGCGAATACAGCCGCAAGGACCGGATGCAGGGCATCACCAGGCTTGCCGCGCCCGGCCTGCTGCACATGCTCGCCTCCACCTCCGGCGACGCGCGCTTCGTTCAGACGCTGCGGGCGCCCGGCGAATTCTACAGCCACACTTACACCTATATCAGGAACCACAACGAGCTGCTGCTGATCGGTTCGCTGACCGAGCGGCAGGGCTTCACCGTGATCTACGCCGATATGAACAAGGGCACGCTGACGATCAGCAAGGACGTCGAGGGCGTGACCGTGACCGAGCCTTACGATCTGATGACGATCGCGATCGAGCGCGGCGACTATGACGCGGTCTTCGACGCCTATTTCAAACGCATGGGGCTCTCCAAGCCGCGGATCGATCACATGTCCGGCTACACCTCCTGGTACAACTACTTCCAGAAGATCGACGAAAAGATCATCCTGCGCGATCTGGACGCGCTCGACCGCGCCAGGGACAGCGTCTCCATCTTCCAGGTGGATGACGGCTACGAAACCTTCGTGGGCGACTGGCTGGATCACAACGGCGAGCGCTTCCCGCTGGGCATGGACTACATCGCGAAGAAGATCCACGAAAAAGGCTACATGGCCGGCATCTGGATGGCGCCGTTCAGCGTGCAGCGCACGTCGCGCACCTATAAGGAGCACCCGGACTGGGTCATCCGCGACCGCCGCGGCCTGCCGATGCTGGGCGTTGTCGCCTGGGGCGGCGCGTATACGCTGGATATTTACAATGAGGACGCCCGCGCCTATATCAAATCCTTCTTTGACGTGGTGCTCAACCAGTGGCAGTATGACATGGTCAAGCTCGACTTCCTCTACAGCCAGTGCATGGAGCCGCGCAACAACAAATCCCGCGGCACGATCATGTGCGAGGCGATGGAATTCCTGCGCGAATGCTGCGGCGACAAACTGATCCTCGGCTGCGGCGTGCCGCTGGGCGCGGCCTTCGGCTACGTGGACGCCTGCCGCATCAGCTGCGACGTCGATCTGAAATTCGCCGGCAAGATCTACAACAAGCTCCACGTCAACAACGAAGTTCCCTCCGCGCGCAACGCGATCAACAACGCGATCTTCCGCCGCCATCTCAACGGCCGCGCCTTATGCAACGATCCGGACGTCTTCTTCCTGCGCTACAGCAACCTGGAATTCAACCTCGAGCAGAAGCTCCTGCTCGCCGGCGTCAATCATATCTTCGGCGACGTGCTCTTCGTTTCCGACAACGCCGAGGAATACGCCAACAGCGACTGGGCGGTGCTGAAAAAAGCCTTCGACCGGTGCGATCTCAAGATCCTGTCCGCCGATTATATCAGCAGCGACTGCATTCTCGTGCAGCTGGAGGATCACGGTGAGAAGAAAACGCTCCACATGGATCTGTCCACGGGCGAGAGCAACATCAAAGACATCCTGCACTTCGAACGATAATGCATCTGACGGCGTCTGTTTTGCTCCTTCGCTTGACAGCGCCGTCTGTCTTTTGTTAAATTAAGGTATTCTTTCAAGGAGGGACAAGCAATGAAAAAAGCCATCGGCATTCTGCTTTGCACCGCGCTGCTGCTGGCGGCAGCCTCCCCCGCGTTCGCGGGCGAGGCGCCGGACGCGCTGACTTTCGGCGCGGACGGGACTTTTAAGATCCTGCATCTGACCGACACGCAGGACGACCATCATCCTGCCGCCGCCATGATCGCGCTCATCGAGGAGGCGATCGCGCAGACGCAGCCGGATCTGATCGTCTTCACCGGCGATTTAGTCGAGGATTCCCGCGTGGGCGACGCCCTGACCGACGACGATCCGCTGCATGAGGGCGTGGTCGTGAAAGGCATGGACGGCGAGATCGACCACGACGCGACGCTTGCCAACATCGAGGCGGCGAGCGACGCCGTGCTCTCCGTCTTCGAGGCCTCCGGCATCCCCTTCGCCCTCACGCAGGGCAACAACGACCACAAATGCGGCATCACCAACGGGGAATGGCTGCAGCTTTACAGCCGCTATGCCGGCAATCTGACCTTTGACGAAAGCGACGACGACCTCGGCCGGATCGACTATCACCTCGAGATCAAAAACGCAGCCGGCGCGACGGCCTGCAATCTCTGGCTGATGGATACCGGCAGAAGCGGCATTGATCCGCAGTCGATCGCCTGGTATCAGGCGACGTCCGACGCGCTGACGGCGGCGAACGGCGGCACGCCCGTGCCCGCCTATGTGTTCCAGCACATCTGGACAGCCGACGTCGGCAATCTCTTCGTTCCTTGCAGCCCGTTCGACAGCGGCGCGCGCTGCAAGGACGGCAAATTCTACCGGCCGGATCCGGACCGCACGACCGGCGCGAGCGTTTACGGCTATGCGCCGTGCGAGGCGAGCGAGGAATTCCTGGCCTGGAAGGCGCAGGGCGACGTGGTGGCCGCTTACTTCGGCCACGAGCACGTGGAGGGCTTCTCCGGCAATGTGGACGGCATCGAGCTGGGCTTCACCTACGGGCTTGAATTCGCAAAACCCGGCCCCTACGGCTACCGCCTGATCACGCTGCACGAGGAGGATCCCGCCCGCATCGACACCGCGCTGATCCAGTATACGCCCGGCCTCAAGGGCAGCCTGCTGAACTTCATGCTCGACGACGGGCCCCTGTTCCCGCGCGTGACGCCCGGCCTCAAGGCGCTGGACGCGCTGCGGAATTTCACGATCAGCATGATCTCCGCGATCATCAGCCTGTTTTCATGATCCGCCCGCTCCCCTGCGATCAAACGATAAAAAAACAGCCCGCGCGGCGCTTTCAGATCCCGAAAGCCTCGCGCGGGTTTTCTCATTTGATTTGCTTTATTCCGCTTCCTGCGCTGTGCGCGGCGCGTCGCTCATGGTCATTTCGCCCTTTTCGTTCAGGCTCAGCACGCGGTCGCAGTATTGCAGCATCGAGCGGCGGTGCGTGATGATGAAGCAGGTCTTCTGCTTGAGCTCATCCGTGATATTCCTGAGGATCACCGATTCGGTCCCTTCGTCCAGCGCGCTGGTCGCTTCGTCGAGGATCACGATCGGCTTGTCGCCGATCAGGGCGCGGGCAATGGCGATCCGCTGCGCCTGCCCCTCCGAAATGCCGCCGGATTTTTCAGACAGCACGGTATCCAGCCCCTCCGGCAGCTGCTCCACAAAATCCCTTGCGGACGCGAGGGCGAGGGCATTCAGCATCTCCTCCCGCGTCGCATCCGCGCGGCCGATGCGCAGGTTTTCCGCGATCGTGCCGGTCATGAGGGTGTTGCCCTGCGGCACGTAGGAAATGAATCGGCGCACGTCCGGCGTCGCCGACTCCGCAACGCCGTCCGCAAGATAGCGGATCTCGCCGGCCTGCGGCGTCGTGAGCGCGAGGAGCATGCGGATGATCGTCGTTTTGCCGGCGCCCGAGGGGCCGACGATGCCGATCTTTTCGCCCGGCGCGACGGAGAAATCCAGATCCTGCAGGATGGGGCGTTTGTCATAAGCGAAGGTCACGTGATCGACCTCGAGGCCGACCCGCGCGGGCTGATCCTCCCGCCCGGTATAGACTTCCTTCTCCAGCCCCGCGACCTCGGTGATGCGCTTGGAGGAGATCAGCATATTATAGATCTGCGGGATGATGCCGGCCAGGCCGCTCACGGAGCCCTGCACCTGCGAAACAAGGGTGATGAAGATCGTCAGCGTGCCGTAGGTGATCCTGCCGGTCGAAATGCGGTAAGCGCCCCAGCAGAAGGTGATCACGTAGCCGGCGCTGTAGACGATGCGCAGCACGGCGCTCATCGCCGAGCCGAGGGTCGTATTTTTCAGGATCAGATCCAGGCGGCGTTTTTTGAACCCCTCCATGCGGCGGTCATTGACGCCCTCCTGCCGGAAGGTCTTCATCACGGTCAGCGAACCAAGGCTCTCCTGCATAAAGGAGCGATACTCGGATTCGCATTCGCGCAGCTCGGTCTGATATTTTTTGTAGCGTTCGCGGAAAAAGAACAGACAGAGCGCGCCGATCGGCCCGATGATCAGCGCAAAGAGCGCAATCGACCGGTCATAATGAAACAGGATCAGGAAGGAGATCAGCAGCTGCACGAAGGTCAGGAGCGTGCGCGGCAGCAGGTTGATCATGCCGTCCGCCAGCGAACCGATATCCGAGGTCAGACGCGTGACCAGATCGCCGCTGTGGAATTTCGAAATGCGCAGCCACAGACTGCGCTGAATATCGCTGTAGAACTGCTGCCGGATCGAGAATGAGAATTTCTCGCTGATATAGCTGCCGAGAATGCTGCTGCCAACGCTGATGAGGATCGAAACGAACGTCGTTGCGCACATGATCGCCATATTCCGCAGGTTGATCACGCCGCTCGTCGCGTCGTCGACCACGTATTTGCCGATGATCGTGCTCCCGTAAGAGATCACCATCGAAACGACGCTGATCAGAAACACGCAGATGATATAGCGATAATACGGGGCCACCACGTGCAGCATCCACTTCACCAGCCGCAGGTTTTCATCCCGGTGCTTCAGCCCCCGGATCAGGATCTCTTTTTTACTGCTCATGCTCTTCCCCCGTTTTTCTCAGTTTTCGCAGAATCGCGGACGGATCGCGGCAAACGCGCAGGAACCGCCGGACCGTGCGCATGCACCAGCGCGCAAGCCGCGGAAAGCGCAGCCGCGCACGCATATAGAACGTCATCAGCGCGCGCCAGAAGCCGGCGTCGCAGGGGATCTCTTTGCCGTCCCGCCACACGCGCGGCACCCGTGCGATCACCGCTTCCCGCGGGATGCCAAGATCGCAGAGCTGCTGATTGTCGCCGACGATGTCAAAGGTATCGTTCGGATAAACGCGGCACACGCGATGCAGCGCGAAAGAATGATCCGCGCGCTCAAACAGCAGCAGATCGCCCACGCGGATCCTGTGATCGCCGAGGGCGGCAAGCTCGACGGAATCCCGCCCGTCGAACAGAAACGGCTGCATGCTGATTCCCTTGATGCGGATGGTCGCGGTCTTGCCTTGCGCCAGCGTTTCACGGATCAGTGGCATCAGCGCCGCCAGCGGCACGGCATGGGTCGCGTTGTTTCTCGTGTCACTCATATCAGCATCCCTCCGCTCAGTTCCGATCCTTGCATCGCCAGCGCATAGATCACGCCGGCCATCCCCTGCATCAGCCCGTAATTGCGGTCCGCCGTATCGAACGGATGCAGCAGGACCGGGCGCTCCGCCAGCAGACGGTCGCGCAGGCCGGACGCCGCGGGATCATCCGGCAGCCCCAGCATGGCGCGCGCCGTCAGCCGCGCGCTCAGGCCGCAGCACAGGCAGTCGCGCTTGGGCAGCGGCAGCGCAGTCAGAAAGGCCTCCGCCCGCGCAAGATCGCGCTCGCAGCAGGCAAGGATCGCCGGATTGTCCGTCAGCTCCTTCAGCCGGCTCCGGCACATAGCGATCCCCGGCGCGCCGGAGCACCAGCCGCGCATAAACGCCGCAGGGTCCTGCGTGCGCAGATCGCGCCAATTCTGCTGCGCGGCGACGTAGTGTTCTTCTTCAAACGCAAGCAGCCGCAGGATCTCGTCATCCGCCTCGTGCGAATCGAGGCAGAATTGCGCCGCCGCCAGCGCTAGCGCCAGACCGGCCGCCCCGTGGGCAGCGCCGGTCAGCTGCGTGGAGCAGCTGCGCA
>JAFWCS010000434.1 GCA_017534365.1 Clostridia bacterium
CCCCTGCGAGGATGATCCCAAGATGCAGGAGCTGGTCGCTGAGGTCCCGATGGCGGAAATGGGTGATTTCCCGACCGTCCTGCGTTCCGTCACCATCGGCAGAGGCTATTTCTCCTTCGAGTTCGATCACTATGAGACTGCGCCCGAAAACGTCGCGCAGAAGGTGATCGCCGAGGCGAAGGCTGCCGAGGAAGAATAAGCATCGTTCTGTCCGTATCTGCGGGGGTCCTGCCGGATCCCCGCAGTTTTTTCGTTCCCGCGCATTTTATGCTTGCATCCGGTGAAAAATCAGGTATAATAGAAGCAGAAGTATAAATAGGAAAGAGAGGGAACCGCTTGGATATTATGGATCTTGCCTCCAAAGGCATTGCAGCGATCACAAAGGGCTTCGGCCGTAAAGTCAAAAACACTGTGCGCGCGCCGGAAAGTCCGCAGGAAAAGCCGATCACGATCGCGGGCGAAACCTGGCAGCTCGGATTTGCGGGCGCGGAAATCATGCCCGATCTCAACGCGGGCAAAACCTATTATATTGCCGGCCACGGATCCGGCCACGTGATGGAGGGTGTGCTCACGCCGGTCTCCATGTTCGCCGCGTGGATCGACTGCGGCGGCGAGGAGGGCATCCTCTGGCTGAGCGCGGATATCATCGGCCTTACCCGCGTGGAGGTCAGCGGCATCCGCGAAAAGATCCTGGCGTCCGACAAGATCAAGGGCTGCCGCAGCGTCAACATCAGCTGCACCCACAGCCATTCCGGTATCGACACGATCGGTTATTGGGGCAAGCCGAACGCGGTGAGCATCCCGGCCGACGGCAAGGACGCCGACTACATGGCGCTGATCTTCTCTACGGCGGTGGAGGTGGCCGAGGCAGCCTATGCCGCGCGCAAGCCCGGCAAGCTGTTCAGCGGCCGCATCGAGATCCCCGGCGGCCTGTTTACCAGACGCAATTTCCCGGATAAGCATGAGATTCTCACGCGCGTGCGCTTCGTGCCGGCCGATGGCGGCAAGGAAACCTGGATCCTCAACTTCGGCGCGCATCCGAATTCCCTCGGCGGCGACAACCGCCTGCTCAGCGGCGAATATCCCTATTATCTGCGCGAGAAGCTGGCGGCGGTCAACGTGCTGTTCACCATCGGCGCGATCGGCGCCATGGATGCTGCAGAGCTGGATCCGGACGATAAAGTCAACAATATCAAACTGCAGGGCGCCATGATCGCGGACGCCGCGCTGCGCATCGACAACGACCGCTTGCTTGCGCCGCAGATCCGGCTGCTGCAGCAGCCCTTCTATCTGCCGGTGGGCAACTACGTGCTCACGCTCCTTGCCATGCGCCACGTCATGAGCTTCAAGCCCTATCCGACCGATCAGACGGACATCGGCCTGGCGATCATGAGCGAGATGACCTACTTCACCCTCGGCGACCAGGCGTTCCTGCTGCTGCCGGGCGAGAGCTTCGTGAGCACGGTCTACGGCAGCTATATTGACAAGGCGCATTCCGTCGTCGGCGAGGGGCCGGAGATCAACCCCGCGCCGCTTGCGGAGATCGCGGGCGATCCGGCGCTGATCGCCGTGGGCGTGACGAACGACATGACCGGCTATGTGGTGCCGCCGAACGATTTCCTGCTCAATCCCACGCAGCCGTTTCTGAACGGCGTGAAGGACTGCAACGGCCTGAACCATTATCATGAAACGAATTCCATGGGTCGCGGCGCCCAGAAGGCGATCGCCGACAATTTTACCCGGATGGTCGCCGCATTTCGCGCGGATGCATAAAAGAAATCCGCGGGTACGCAGAGAGCTCTGTGTGCCCGCGGCTCATTTTTGTCATTCGGAAAGAACGAAAGAAAGCCCGACAAATTATGAAGTTTTTTTTAAAAACCTCTTGACAAACGGGTGTTTCGTGGCTATAATAAATGAGCATTCAAAAAACGCCGTTGCGTTTTTAGTCGGTGTTGATGACGTTGAGGGTCCACCCGTTCCCATCCCGAACACGGTAGTTAAGCTCAACAGTGCCGAAAATACTTGGCTGGAAGCGGCCCGGGAAGATAGGTCGACGCCGACATTTTCTTTTTAAAAGCAGTCACCCAATAGGGTGGCTGTTTTTTTGTCGAAATTTGCGCCATGCTGCGTCACAAGGCGCGGACAGCCATATAGGCTAGTCCTGCGCCTTGTTTCTTGCCTGACACAAATTTCGATCAAAAAACTGATTTCAATGATATCCCGGATTCTGCTTTGGGCAACGCGGATCACCAAAAAGGTTCATCCTGTACCGCCCTCCTTGTCTCACGAAAACCCAGATAAAAAACCGATCTGAACAGTTCGCTCGATGCCCTGCAATTGAACGGCGTCGCACCGTAGGGCAAGCCTACCTGCTTGCCGTCGCGGCGAAACGCCGCGCAACAACCCCTCCGCCGCCTTCGGCGGCACCTCCCCTTACACAGGGGAGGCGAGGCACGCCGTAAGGTCGACGATTCAAAGGGAAAAATGCCCCACGCTCAGCCGGTTTTTCGATACGCCTGCGGCGCATGCGGAACGCTGAAACAGCGTTCCCTACAATGCCCGCCGCCGGTTTTTCGATGATTTTGCGGGCAATTCAAAATCACCCCTGCGTCCTCATTCCTCACTTCTCTGACAGCACAAAGCGTCCCGGCCGTCGGCAGACGGTCGGGGCGCTGCTGCTTGCTGATTTGGTTATGCGTTCTTCTCTACGCCCAGAGTCACGGCTTCGCCGTTGATATCCCAGTCCTTGGCGTAGCTGCCGCCGACGCCGTGGATGACATCCGTGGCCAGAACATCATGCTTGATGCCGTCCGCGTTCGCGTCAAAGAGTGCCTCGACCTTCGCGTTGCCGGTGATATAGACCTTGATCGTGTCAGTCACCTCGAAGCCGGCGTCCTTGCGCATGGTCTGCAGCTTGGAGATCAGCTCGCGCACAAAGCCTGCTTCGATCAGCTCCGGCGTCAGGTTCGTATCCAGCACCACGGTCACGCCGTAATCGCTCTGCGCGAAGAAGCCTTCCTTCTGCGCGGTCTCGATCAGCAGATCCTCCGGTGTGAGCGCGATCTCCGTGCCGTCCACGCTGAGGGTCAGGCTACCGGTTTCATCCAGCGCTTTCTTCGCTGCCGCGCCGTCGAGCGCCTGCAGCTGCGCCCGGATGCCGCCGAGCAGCTTGCCGTATTTGGGGCCGAGCGTTTTCAGCTGCGGCTTAAAGGTGTAGGAGATAAAGGACGAGGAATCCGTGACGAACTCCAGCTTGTTGACGTTCAGCTCATCCTCGATGATCGCGCAGTATGCGTCGTCCAGTGCGTTCGGCGCGGAAACGAACATCGTTGCCAGCGGCTGGCGGTTCTTGATGTTCGCGCCGTTGCGGGCCGCGCGGCCGATGTAAACTATACTGACTTTAGTATA
>JAFWCS010000435.1 GCA_017534365.1 Clostridia bacterium
CCAGCACGATGGTGACCGTGCGCGCGCCGGGGGTCTTCGGCGTGGTCAGGAACAGGGCGATCGTGAGCGCCGCGAGATAGAAGGGCGTCGTGATCCAGGAGCATTTCTGCTTGCCGTATTTCTTGGTGATCGCGTAATTCAGCGGGAAGCCGGCAGCCTCAAACACGCCGGCGATGATATTGATCATGCCGTAGAGCTGATAGGTATCCGTCAGCTCTCGCAGGAAAAAGATCTTGCTGTTATTATAGAAGCCGAGGGCAAAGGCGTAAAGGATGGAGATCGTGAAATACTGCCGGAACGCCTTGTTTCGGAACACCAGCTTGTATTCGCGGAAAACGTAGCCCCCGTCGAAGGGCGCAAACTGCGTGTGGAGCGAGCTCGGCTCCTTGCACTTGGCCGCCGTGATGAAGATCGGCACCAGATAGGCGATCGCCAGCGTCAGACCGACGGCGAAATAGCTGCTCTTGGGGATCGTTTCGGGGTCGAGCGAATGCGTGAACGCGCCGCCGACCGCGCCGAAGAAGCCGCCGACCGACCAGCGCGCCGGGCGCACGAAATTGAGCACGATCGTGGCGAGGATGAAGGTCGGCACCATGCCGGCGCTGTTCATCAGATAGCCGACGGAATTATACTGCGTGCGCAGGAAATACTCGGGCGCGAGCTCCGGCAGCATCGCCGTGTGGGGCACGAGCAGGACGGTCGTCATCGTGCTGTAGAGCAGATACGCCGCGATATAATACCACATCACCGCCTGCGCATTCATCGAATTGCTCAGCCCGAAGCTGTACCAGGTCATGAAATAGGCAATGCTGAAAGGCACGGCCGAAAACATGATATAGACCCGGTGCTTGCCGAAGCGGGAATGCGTGCGGTCCGTGATCACGCCCATGATCGGGTCGGTGATCGCGTCCCAGATGGATTTGATCAGGATGATCAGGCCGACCTGCGCGGCGGACAGGCCTTCCACGTAAACGAGAAACGGGATATAATACAGACTGAAAAAATAACTTGCGCCGCTCGTCGCAATATTGGTCGCGTTGTAGGCGAGCATCGGCCCGACGACTTCTTTGGCGGAGCCCTCGATGCCGATCGCCTTTTTGACGCGGTCGCCGAACGTCATCTTGTTCGCAGCCATCCCCGTCACCTCACACGCTCAGCAGGCCCGCATCCACAAGATACTGACCGCCGGTGCAGTAGCGCGCTTTGTCGCTCGCGAGGAAGAGCACCATGTTCGCGGCGTCCTCCGGCTCGATCCACGGCACGGGCTGCAGGTTGCCGGCGGAACGCTCGGCGATCTCGATCGGCGTCATGCCCTCCATGGCGGCCAGGCCGTCGTTCATCGGTGTGTTCACGCCGGTCGGGTGGATGCTGACCACGCGGATATTATAAGGCGCAAGCTCGATCGCCCAGGCCTTCGTCAGGCCGGTCAGACCCCATTTGGAGGCCGTGTAATGCGACAGGCGGTTGCCGCCGCGCAGGCCCATGACCGAGGAATTGTTGATGATCACGCCGCTTTTCGCCGCTTTCATATGCGGCACGACCCGGCGCGTGACGTTCATCGGGCCCTTGAGGTTGATGTCGATCATCGCGTTCCATTCGTCGTCCGTCATCTTGTCAATCTCGGCGTAGGCGCAGATGCCGGCGTTGTTGAAAAGAATGTCGATCCTGCCGAAGGCGTCGATCGCCGCCTGCACGGCCGCCGTCACCGCTTCGTCGGAGCGCACGTCGCCCGCGGCGATCACGCAGCGGCTGCCGATGGCCTCCACCTCGGCCTTCAGGCTTTTCAGCTCGTCGCTCGTGCCGAATTCATAGGCCGGGTATTCGATCTTTTTCGCCACGTCGAACGCGACGACGTCCGCGCCCTCCCGCGCGAAGGCGAGCGCGGCGGCTCTCCCCTGCCCGTGCGCGGCGCCGGTGATGAACGCGACTTTCCCTTGAAACTCTCCCATAAGAACATCCCTCCGGATCAGAATATTTTGGATCATAATATAATATTATAGCGAATCCCGCGCGGTATTTCAATAGGCCCGCAAAGAATTTTCAGCGCAAGCCAAAGTATTTTCGGCACAGTTCCGCAAAGTGCAGCGCGAACGGAATGGCGCAGGCGTGGGCAGAAAAAACACCACCGGAGCAGTGCAGTTTAAATAATCTCTGGCGGTGAAGGCAGAGAATGAGAGAAAACGCGCATTACAGGACATTGTCAAAAAAGACAAAAGCGTGAAAGCCAGTGAAAAGACGCCGCCAATTGGCGCCCCTTATAGCAATTACGCTTCTGTCCTGGAACAGGAAATCACAACCGGCGGCGGAAGTCAAGACCAAAAAACCGCCCGGGATGCGGACCATCCGGCAGCGGCGGAGCGGGGCGACACGGAAACGCCGCAGCGGACGGCGGGCGCGGACCGCGCCGATCCGCGAACAATATCAGAAGATCTTCTGGAAGAAATCGAAAGAGAAGTTTGCGCAGGAGCACCAGCAGGAGCTGGCCGCCTGGAATCAGGCAGATCGTTTTTTGCGGAAACATCTGCCCGACCAGCCGTTCAACGCCGCCGATTTGAACAAAGAGCTTTCTTCCCTGAACGCCGAACTGCAGAAGCTGAACACCGCGCTCGAACCCCACCGGGACGAAACGCAGATGCTGAAAGATATCCGGTATTATGTGCGCGATCTCATCCCGGAGCTTGAGATGGAGACGGAAGAAACGACGGCACCCAAGCAGAAAGAATCCATGAAGGATCGCCTCGAACGGGCGAAAAGAGAAGCGGAGGCGTATAATGTGGAACGGCAGAGGCAACGGAAACGGGAGAAGGGCATCGTGGAACAACTCGAATAAATAGTTATTATTTTTATAGAGAAACAAAAAACTATTAATCTCAGATCGAAGAAAAACAAAAAGTTTTTCTACAACAACCTGTTTTGTTATTGACTTTTAACTTGAAACTGATTAAAATGATGAAAAAGCAGCAAAGGAGAAAACGAAAATGGCAATGATCGCAATCAAATGCCCGCAGTGCGGCGCGGATATTCAACTTGATGATTCAAGAGAATTCGGATTCTGTAACTATTGCGGCACAAAAGTTATGCAGGATATCGTGCTGTTGTGCTTGTCTACTTTCTTTTCTAGCTACTCTATTCTATAGTTAGAAAGTTTGTTAGCTGTCAGAATACCGCCAAAAATGCCCACAAGGGTAACTATAGCATTTATAATTATACTTGCTAATTCAATGCCCATACTTTCACCCCCTATTAAGCAAAGGCTAGTTTTAATCCATTGTAATATAGCCCATCATTTGCAAACTTTAATACATTACCCTACCCCCTTTATGCAATTATCAAGCCCAGGCTGCCAGACTGTTTAGTTAATGCGTTTATAGTGTTAATTGAAGTTTGTGCAAAGGTTTTACCATCTACCTATAATATAATAGGTGCGTTAAGCTCTGCCAGACGGTCAAAGAAAGAATCTACCCATGAATTAGGTTTATTTCTGTCATTGCCGAAGATAGAATAGGTAGATTTAACGCTGCTTTCTACATCCATACCGCTAACATCGGTTTCGGCGGTTAAATCGGGGTCAAAGGCTTTTTCCATTGCCGCAGCAGTATCTTTAACCGCAGCAGTAGCATAGCCTATAGATTTTTCCATACCTTCGCCCAAGCCCATAGTTAAAAATTTACCATAGCCCGCAAACACTTTAGAAGGTGAAGCAATGCCAAATAACTTTTTAATAAAGTTCGTTACATTGCCTACCCAGCCTTTAATTTTATCCCTAATCCAGCCCAAAGAATTAGTTAAGCCCTACCACAAACCGCTAACAAGATTCTTTCCTGCTTCAGCCATTTTAGAAACACCCTATAAAACCGCCTGTAAAATAGCCTAAATAATTTTTGGTATTGCGGCTACTACCGTTTTAATAATTTGCGGTAACGCCTTTACAAGCGCTACAAACAGTTTAATTCCAGCTTCTACTAACATAGGTAAATTAGAAAGCAGGAAGTTTAATATACTTGTTATAAGTTGCGGTAAAGCGTTTACTATTTGCGGTATTGCCTATACTGTAGCATCTATAAAGCTAAGTAAAAGCTATAGCGCTGTTTCAAGGAATAAAGGAAGGTTATCTAAAATAGCCCCAGCTATCATTATAACCGCCTGTATAACCGCGCTAACTATCTAGGGTAGGTTATCACTAACCCCCTATATAATCGCGCTTACAATCTAAATTAAAGCGCTTATAAACGCGGGTAGGTTATCTATAATACATTGTACCACCATTAAAACCGCTTCTACTACCACGGGTACTAATTGCGGCGCTATCTCTATCAGCGTTTGCAAGACTGAATTAAACAGGCTTGTAACCGCGTTTAGCAGCGTGGGCGCTAGCTCTAGTAAAGTGCTACCAAGTGATTCTACTACAGTAGGTAAAGCGGCTACAATGTTATCTAAAATTGGTCTAACATTATTAACCACATTTAAGAAAGACTAAACCACATTCTAAGTTAATTGGGTTATATCGGCGTTAGAATCACCCAAGCCAGTAACAAAGTTAGCCCAAGCGCC
>JAFWCS010000436.1 GCA_017534365.1 Clostridia bacterium
GATCTGCGCCCTGAAGGAGGTTTTTATCATGAAACGCAGCCTTTCCCTGATCGCGCGGCGTGCTGCCGCGGTTCTGCTGGCGGCTCTGCTGACCGTGTCGGCGGTGGCCGTCGGGCTGACGCCGAAAGCGTCCGCAGTCGCCTACGACAACAGCAACCGGTTCTATGTCACCGTTTACTGGCGGGTCGACAATGACAACAGCAATGAAAACAACCGCATTGCGATCAATTATTTTCAGACCGTCAATCCTTCCTCCTCCGAGTCCTGCTATAGCAGCACCGGCACCGTGACGGTCGAGCGGGCCGCAGCCAGCAACGGCGCGCATTCACAGACCTTTGAACTGCCCGGTCCGCCTTCATCCATCGATTATAAATGCTGGGGAAAAACGGCAGATGTTTCCAAATGGTATCTGACCAAAGTGACGGTCGCGCCGATCGATCCCGTGACAGGCGCGGGCGAAACCGTTACCTATTGGGAAGGCAGCGTCGGCCTTGAAATGAAGCAGGTCGGCGGCAACTCGAACAGCCACGTCCTTTACTTCAAGGGAAACGTTTCCGACGTGATTACCCGATGGGAAAACGATATGGGCGCCGCGAAAGAGGCGTACACAACGAGCACCTATAGTAACTTCAAGCCGGTCCAGACCAGCGCGACAGAGCCGGGAGGCGACAGCGTGATCTATGTCCCCACCGACGGCGGTACCAGAACCGTAACGTTCTCTCCCTCTGTGCTTTGCGACCAATACGGCGCATCGTGGCCCTGTCAGGAACGATTTGCATCCATTATACAAAGTAACGGCGACGTCCGGATCATCGACCTGAACACCATCGAAGTGCTCCCGACCGCGAATTCACGCAACGATTACAACCTGACCTATAAACAGCGTTTTTCAGGAACAGATGTGAGCGGACTCAAGACGCTGACCTTCAAAACCTTTGATTACAACGTCACCTTCAAAAACTGGGACGGCACGGTTCTGAAAACGCAGACGGTCGATTACGACGCCAGCGCAACGCCGCCGACGGCGACCAGACCGTCCACGGACACGGAGGTTTTCACCTTCAGCGGCTGGACGGGCGATTCCTATCGGTCGATCAGGGACGGGGCGCAGAACCGCACCGTCACGGCGAATTATACGTCAGCCGCCCGCACCTATACGATCACCTGGCTTGACGGCGACGGCAGCACGCTGAAAACCGAGCAGTATGAATACAATCAGACGCCCGCCTACGACGGCACGATGCCGACCAAGGCCGCCACGGAGCAGTACGTTTACACCTTCAGCGGCTGGTCGCCTGCCATCGGCCCCGTGACGGAGGATCAGACCTATACCCCCGTCTTCAGCAGCACGGAAAAATACCTGATCACCTGGAAAAACGACGACGGCACGACGCTGAGAACCGAGCGGATTCTTGCGGGCCAGACGCCGTCCTACGGCACTGCGCCGACGAAGGCTGCAGACGAAAAATACAGCTATACCTTCCGCGGCTGGAACCCGGCCGTCGCGCCCGCCGCAGCGGACGCCGTCTACACGGCCACCTATACGAGAACGCCGCTGGCGTCGCATTTCGCGGCAAACGGCAACACTTACACGATCCGCGACAAGACCGGCTGGGAGATCTTCTGCGAGCTTGTGCAGGATGACGCTTACAACGGCTTTGCCGGCAAGACCGTTTCCCTTGATGCTTCGATCACCGGCGCCGCCACGACCGCCGGCACCCGTCAAAAGCCCTTCAAAGGCGCCTTCGTGGGCAACGGCAACACGCTGAACGTCAACCTTGCTGACACGGCCAATCAGGGCACCGCGCCCTTCCGCGCGATCGGCAGCGGCGCAACGATCAGCGACCTGACCGTCACCGGCACGGTGGCGGGCGGGCTGCACGCGGCCGGCCTGGTCGGCTTCTCGGAAGCCACCGCCGCGGGGCAGACCAACCGCATTGACAACTGCACCGTCAGCGCCGCAGTGAGCAACACGGCAACGAGCGGCAACCGCCACATCGGCGGCGTCGTCGGCCACGGCCTCTCGAACGCGCTCGAAATCAGCAACACCGTCTTTGACGGCACGATGTCAAACACCGGCAGCTATGCCGGCGGCCTGCTCGGCTGGTGCGACGGCGGCGCATCGCTGACGCTTGACAGCTGCATCTCCGCCGGCACCTATTCCGGAAGCGGTCAGTTCCATCCCGTTGCCGTGCGCTACAACAACGCGAATATCGGCACGCCGACCGTCAACGAAGTCTATTATACGGCTGCGCCGACGCTGACCAACGCCGCCAACATCGCGGCGACGGGCGCGCAGGCGTCCGAAACGCTGCAGAGCGGCTTCACCACGCCTTACACGCTCCGCGGCAAAACGATCTATACCGCAAGCCCGATCTTCATCGGCGCGCATTCGCTGACGCTGAACGGCGATATCGGCGTGAACTTCTACGCGGACATTCCACGCGTGACGGAAGACGCCTATGCGGCATTCACCGTGAACGGCGAGACCGTGACCGTGCCGATCGACCTGAACAGCTTCACGGTGCTGAACGGCATCACGCTCTACAGATTCAGCTGCAACGTTGCCGCCGCGCAGATCGACACCGAAATCACCGGCAGGATCGTCAACGGCCAGGACAGCAGCGACGCGTTCACCTATTCCGTGCAGACGTATCTGACCGAAGCGCAGACGACCATGGCAGACAAGGCCGCCTTCATGGCGCTGGCCGGCAGTCTGGCCACTTACGGCTATTACGCGAACGCGCTGTTCGGCCTGGATCCGGATTTCGCGCAGCACGCGCTGTTTGACGACAGCGGCTTTGCCGCGGTGACCGCAGCGTCGCTCGCTGGCAAGGAAGCGCAGATCGAGGATACCGAAAACGGCGTCCGATACTACGGCTCCAGCCTGGTGCTCCGCACCGAAACGGCGATCCGGCATTATTTAGGCTGCCCGCGGGCAGGTCGATCGACGACTTCACCTTCCTGCTGAACGGGGACGGAGCGCCCGCTGCGCTCACGCCCAAGGCAAACGGCGGCTATTACTATGTGGAGATCCCGGATATCGCCTCCGGCAAGCTCGGCACGGCCTATACCGTGACCGTTGCCGACAGCGCGGGCGAAACGGTCAACACCTGGCAATACTCCGCGCTGAGCTACGTTTTCCGCGTGCTGACCAAGGCCGAAGCCGGCGATCCGTCCGTCAGCAATGCGCTGGCAGACGTTTCCAGGGCACTCACGCTTTATTCCCAGGCAGCGGACGCCTATTTTTCCCAGCCGGACGCATAAGCCCTCCGCAACACGAACGTGGCAGCGCATGATAACGAGCTGCCTTTGCGTGCCATCGTTTTCAAACGAAAGCGCAATCATATTCAAAGCCCGGATCACGCTGCTGTGATCCGGGCTTTTCTGCTCAAATTGCAATCCAGAATGGAAAATGAAGTGCGCCACGTCTTTCTCCTGTGACGCACTTTATCAGTTTTTTCACTTCGGCACTTGCATTACAGCCGATACCGTTCCGCTGCCTGCTGCGCGATACGCAGCAGATCCGCGCGCACACGCGGCGGCGAAAGCACCTCGCACTGCCCTGACAGGCCGAACAGCCAGCCGTAAAACTGATCGCTGATCTCAACGCGGGCCGTCACAGTAAAGCTCTGCCCGTCCGGCTCCGGCGTAAGCGAAACGTCGCGGCCGAAGGTATCCAGCACCACGCCGATCAGGGACGCGTCAAACCGAATGCGCACCAGTTCCTCTTCGCCGGAAAACATGCGGAAGACCCGCTTGCTGTAAGCAGACAGATCGATTGCCGCAAAGGCCTCCTTGCCCTGCCGCGCCGTTTCCGCCGGATGCAGCTGCACCATTTTATCAACGCGGTAATGCTTCATCCTGCCGGCTTCGGCGTCATAGGCAAGCAGATAATAGTTTTCATCGTCCCAGAGCAGGCAAAACGGACTGACCTCGTAGATCTTTCCCTCGCGCCGGAACTCCGTTTCTTTCTTCAGGTTATAACGCAAATACCTGAAGCGGATCGCCCGGTCCTCATTGATCGCATAGCTGATGTGGTCGATGTTGGTAAAGACGTTTTTCTGAGCCGTTTTCACGCGGTTCTGCACCACGACCTGCCTGTGCAGCTGCGCCGCGTCATACTCATTGGTCAGCGTTTCCAGTTTTTTTATTAAAGCCAGACTCTGCTGTTCGGTCAGAAATTTGCAGCTCTGCACGGAATCAACCAGCATCTTGATCTCCGGCAGGTCAAAATCGGCGTTCACACAGTAATAGCCGCCGTTTCGGCCTTTGATCAGTTCGATCTCTTCGCCGTACTGCTGCAGCTGCGCCACATCGTCGTAGATCGATTTGCGCTCCGCGGTAATACCGTTTGCGGCAAGATGCGCCAGGATCTTCTGCACCGGCGCCGGATGCGCTTCGTTTGTGTGCGTGCGCAGATAATCCCGGATATACAGCAGCTTCAGCTTCTGATTGCTTCCCTTTGACATTCCTTGCGTCTCCCTTCAGCATTCCGGCGTTCTCAGTCGAACGACCATTCCTCCTGCGGCAGGTCGCGCTCCAGCGCCTCCCGCGCCTTCTTTTGCCCCTCGATCGCGGAAAGAAGACTCTTTTTATACATCACGTCGCCGTTTCTGACCATATCGTACAGAAACGCCTCCGCCTTCTGATAACAAACCAAAGCGGATTTCGCATCGGCCCGCGTTCCCTTGCCGTAAAGGAACGCGCCTCCCAGACGGAGAAACACCGGTCCTGCCACAACCTTCGCCGCTTCCTCCGTCATGGTTTCCATGCAGCGCTCATAGATGTGAAAGGCTTCCACCTCATTTTTCGGCACATAATAGCCGTTGGCATACATATCTCCGATTTTATAAAGAGAGATCAGATGCCCGTCAAAAGCGCCGAGCGCAAAATAATGGAAGGCTTTTTCATAATCAACCGGCATGTTTCTGCCATAGTAATAACAATAGCCGAGATTCTCCTGCGCCTGCCGGCTTCCGTGCTCCGCCGCCAAATGATAATAGTGCACCGCGCGCTCAAAGCTCTGTTCGCAGCCGTCGCCGGTATAATACATCGCGCCGAGGTCATTCATCGCGTCGGCGTCTCCCTCCTCGATCAGCAGCTCCAGCAGTTCCACAATCAGCTCGCAGACGATCTGCGGCAGCGGCTCCATCTCGTGCAATGTTTCGATGATTTCCTTCGGGTCCTCCGTAACGCCGTCTTCATCGTCCATCAGATCCGCAAGATACTGATAAACGTCAGGAGACACCATGCCGTCCAGCATGGCAAGCGTCTCCTCTATCTTCTTCTCCAGTATCCACGCGCGTTCTTCGTTCATTTTCATTCCTCCCGTCAGTTTTATCATAGCATAAGACCGGCGTTCCGTCAAGGAACGGCCGGGGCGATTCCTTCCGCCAAAAGCATAACAGGCGCCTCGCTTCCGGCAGCCATCCGCCAGAAGGCCGCGCGATCGACAGCGGTAAACGACGCGCAATCCTGTGTCATTTCCTGATTGAGCAGCATTTTGAGCGTCAGCAGCGCGGCACAGGCGTGTCTGCAGAGATACGGCGGCGGATAGACGCAGTCGCAAAACAGATTCGTCACCCTGCCCGTGCCGTCGTGATAAAGGAAATCCACGCGATGCCAGACGTCCTCCTCCCGAAGGATCGCCGTGCACGCTTCCTGCCGCCGGCTGAAATAGACGACCGCGCCGTCCAGGCAAAGATGCAGCCCTTCCTTCCCGATCTCCGGATCGGAGATCTCGTCGTTTTCAAAATCCGAAAGCATAGTTTCCCAGCCCGCGCCGCAGACGATCTCGTCCGGTTCCTCATCGGGATCCGCCGGCGGCGTCACCATTGCGGCAAACCGTTCGGGCGAAAGGTCCGTATCCAGGCTCACCATCTTATCCCGCACGGGAGAAAACGTGCCGGTCATTCGCATATCCGGTTTGGCAAGCACAATCTCATAGTCGCTCAGATGGATCCGGAATCGCGTGTTGACGTGCGTCACCACGCCGGGGCGACCGAACAGCTTGCCCGAAACAAACACCCGGTCGCCCGGCGCAAGATCAAATCTGTCGTTATAGTATTGGTATTCCTTTTTGATGCCGTCGAACCGCACGAAAACCACGGATTTCACCGGCTCCGCCGGCGCCTGCGCGGGCGGGTTTTCCGGCCTCTGCGGCACGGACAGCACTTCGCTGTCTCTGAAACCGATCACGTTTTTCATTCTGTATGTCCCTTCCTTTCCGTTTTGTCAGGCAGTGGCGCGTCTGGCCATCTGCAGCGCGTCAATGGTATCCAGCACACTGCGGATCTTGGCTCTGCGTTCCCGTTCGCGCTGTTGCTCCTTCATTTTTTTACGCTTCTTTTTACTCATCCCGATCGGCAAAGTGTCCTTCTTAGCCGCATGCTTTTTCTTCTTTGAAGGCGCAGGCTTCTTCACCGGCTTCTCTTTCGGGGGAAAATACGGATTCTCTCCCCGGAAGCAGTCGTGAAAGTAAATGTACTTCAGTTGCGAAAGAAGATCCTTCTCCGGACAGCGCTGCAAATGATAGCCTTTGATCGTGCTGAGATGATCGACAGACCGAGATTCCGTATTCCGGTGAAACAGCACCGACTGGTTTTCTTTCCCGACGGTCAGCTTCCACGCACCGGTCGGCGTCTGCAGATCGATCGACATTTCATCGATCCGATAGTGAAAGCCGCTGTCCTCACAGAACCGGTCGAATGACAAGCGGTTACGCGCATACTCTTGCAGGACGGGATTACAGTGCCGGCAGAAGCGACGGCCATTCTGCATTGCTCCGACGATGCTGCCATAGGCAACCAGATCCCCCTGCGCATGCTTGGCAATGTAATGACAGTCTGCGGTGTGTACAACCTGCGCCGCACTGGTTTTCAAGCCGTATACCATTTTCTTCTCCTCCGTTCCCGAACAATCATTGTACCTGACTTTGCCTGTATCTTACCACAGGTTCAGTCCGATAGAACGGACTGAAAAGCACCTGATAACCGAAGCTTGAAAAAAGCGGATGGATATGCTATAGTGTTGATAACCGTTAGAAAAGGGACAGGAAGGAGAATTCGTATGTCGATTCCGAAAGGACTTAAAATCGCCGTGCCCGCCGCGCTGGGCATCCCGGCCGCGCTGGGCGCCGTCAGGGCGGCCGCCGCAAATAAGACGCTGCCGATCGTGCCCCCCGCCGTTTCATGGACGCCGGAGGAGGCGCAGCGCTATGCAGAAAAGCTGTCGGCCATGGTGCAGATCCCGACGCTTTCAAAAAAAGAGGACGAACCGTATGAAACCTTTCTCACGTTTCAGGAAACACTTGCCGCGCTGTTTCCCCGCGTGTTTGAAACATTGGAAAACCACGACCTGAACGGCAACCTGCTGCGCCGCTGGAAGGGCACCGATCCCGACCGCAACGGCATTCTGCTCATGGGCCATCAGGACGTCGTGCCGGTGGATCAGGCCGGCTGGACGAAGGATCCGTTTTCCGGCGCGATCGAGGACGGCTGCGTGTGGGGCCGCGGCGCTATGGACTGCAAGAGCACGGTCTGCTGCGAGCTGCAGGCGCTCGAGGAGCTGCTGGAGGAGGGCTTCACGCCGAAGCAGGATATCTGGTTCTTTGCTTCGCGCAACGAAGAAAACTCCGGCGGCGGCGCTGACGCCGTGGCGGCGCATCTGCGGGAGCAGGGCGTGCGCCTCGATCTGGTGCTGGACGAGGGCGGCGCGATCGTGGACGGCATGATTCCCGGGCTCTCGATGCCGGTCGCTGCGATCGGCGTCGTGGAGAAGGGCTTCTGCAACGTGAAATTCACAGCCAGAAGCGCAGGCGGCCATTCCTCCACCCCGCCGAAGAATTCGCCGCTGATCCGCCTGTCCAAGCTCATGGTCGAGGTGGATAAAAAGATGCCGTTCCGGGCAAAGCTGGTGACGCCGATGCCGGAGATCCTGGACAACGTGGCACCCTATCTCAGCTTTCCGCTGCGCTTTCTGCTGGTCAACCGCAACGTCTTCGGCGGTCTGATCAAGGCGGCGTTCGTGCATCTTTCCGGCCAGACCCGCGCCTTCGTGCAATCCACGGCGGCGTTCACCATGGCGCAGGGCTCGACCGCCCCGAATGTGCTGCCGGACGAAGCGTCGGTCATCTGCAACATCCGCCCCTCCCAGCAGCAAAACGCCGAGCAGACCGTGGCTGTGCTGCGGAAGATCGCCGCAAAATATGACGTGGAAGCCGAAGTGCTGTTTTCGCGCGACGCGTCAAAAACCTCTTCGCCTGACAGCGCGGAATTCAAACAGCTGGCAGAGAATCTGCGCGCCTGCCTGCCCGACTGCGTGGTAACCCCCTATCTGATGACGGGCGGCACGGATTCCCGACGCTTCGAGATCGTCTGCGACAACGTGCTGCGCTTCACGCCGACGCGCCTGTCCAAAGCGCAGATCGAAGCCATGCACGCAGCGAATGAAAACGTGACGATCTCCGCCATCGCCGAAGGCGTAAAGATCTATAAATACCTGCTGACGCATCGATAAGATTTCTTCATAAAAAATGCACCCCCGACGGTGGATATTCATAAACCAGTAATTTCAAAAAATAATCAAACAATGTGATTGCGGAACTGTTAAACAGGGTTGGTTACGGTAAAGCAGCTAAACAATTATTGATTATTTGAGCAAGGTTACTTGCAGAATGGAGAAAACTATGGTTTATGTGACGAAATGCGAATACAACATTGACATCGGTAGGCTTGAGATGGAAGACCTTTTGGGAAATCAATATTGGATTGATGTCTATGCAGTTGAGGATGAATGTGCAGACAATATGTATCAACGCTCATCACTGGATTATCTGCTATATAATAAGCCAGTGAAATATGTCAATCTGCTGCTCTGCGGTGAACTAAAGAACTATGTGAGGCAGAATCCGATCTATTTGGAAAACTGACAACGCATCGAACGATACAAATTGATACTTGATTGATTTTGCCCTGATCGCAACTTGTTTTGCTGCGGTCAGGGCATTTTCGTAATCGGATGCGCCACTTTTGCATTTTGCCTTGAATGAAGGATGTAAATATGATATGATTTTACCATAAACCTCAAAGGAAAATACGATACTATGATAATTGCCGTTCAAGATAAATCCATACTGCCGGTTGCGTTGGAAATCATACATAAGAGCTTTGAAACTGTTGCGGAGAATTTTAATCTGACAAAAGAAAACTGTCCCGGGCATACGTCGTTTATGACTCTTGATAAACTGCAGCATTCATTTGAATCTGGCAAACGGATGTTTTTGTATTGCTCGGGTTCAAAGCCAGTCGGTTTCTTCTCATTGAAACAGATTGACTGTGAAACCTGGGAACTGGATCATCTTTCCGTGCTTCCGGAATACCGTCACTGCGGAATCGGAAAAGATCTGTTGGATTATGCCGAAGAAACTGTTCATGAGCAAAACGGAAAACTGCTGAAAATCGGCATTATGGAAGAAAACGAACGGTTAAAACAGTGGTATTTGCAGAATGGATTTGTATCGACTGGAACGAGCCACTTTGAACATCTGCCGTTTACGGTAGGATTTATGGATAAGGAATTGAAATGACAGAGATTGAAATTTTAAAACAACATTACGAAACATTCGATGAAGAATCCCGGCTTTTATCTCGCCACGGGCAGGTTGAGTTCCTTACTACAATGAAATATATTCATACCTATGCAGAAAAAGTGAATGCAAAAAACATTATCGAGGTTGGAGCAGGCACCGGCAGATACAGCGTGGCACTCGCAAAAGAGGGATTTGATGTAACTGCCGTCGAATTGGTTGAACATAACCTTGATATTCTAAGGCAAAAGCTTGACGGCAGCGAAACTCTCACCGCCATTCAGGGCAACGCCCTTGATTTATCACGCTTTGCCGATAACAGTTTTAATATGACGCTTCTGCTCGGTCCGATGTATCACCTTTTCACTTTTGAAGATAAGAAAAAGGCACTCTCGGAAGCCGTACGCGTGACGAAACCGGGCGGATTCATTCTGGTTGCATACTGTATGAACGAGCCGACAATCATCAATTTCGGTTTTCGTCAGGGCAATTTGCAATATATTCTTGATAATAATATGTTGCTTGATGAATGGCACTGTAAAAGTGATCCGAAAG
Organism: Clostridia bacterium; assembly: GCA_017534365.1. Lineage (GTDB taxonomy): Bacteria > Bacillota > Clostridia > Oscillospirales > Acutalibacteraceae > CAG-177. Next base: position 10,145 of record JAFWCS010000436.1, read on the forward strand.
AAATATTTGAACTGTATCGCACGGAGGATATTGCTGAACTGGATGCAACAGTAAATGTCACCCGCGAAAAGCTTATAGCAACCGACGGCGCGACGAATTATATGACGGAATGCATCGACGAAATGGATGATTTCACTTTTGAAAAATGGGTGGATTATCACCTGTCAATCTGCGAGCGGCAGGATTTAATCGGTGCCTCGCATCATACATTGGATGTTTTGAGGAAGAATTGATAAAATAAACTATGAAAAAAGTGATTGTAATCGGTTGCCCGGGCAGTGGCAAAAGTGTATTTTCAAGAACCTTGCACGATATCACGGGGTTGCCCCTTTATCATCTTGATATGATTAACTGGCGTGAAGACAAGACCACTTTGTCACGCGAGGAGCTGATTGAAAAAATCAACGAAATCGGTGCAACGGATGAATGGATAATGGACGGCAACTACGGCGGCACAATGGAGTTGAGAATGTCCCTGTGTGACACAATCATATTTCTTGACTTTCCGACAAACGTCTGCCTTGAAGGAATTATGGCAAGGCGCGGAACACACCGTCCGGATATGCCGTGGCGGGATTCAGATGATTTAGATGAAGAATTTGTTGATTCTGTTAAAAACTATTATTCACAAAACCGCCCGACAGTCCTGGAACGCATAAAGAAATTTCCAGGCAAAAAATCTCTTATTTTCAAAAGCAGACAGGAAGCGGATGGCTTTCTCGCAAAGCTGAGAAGTGAGAATGTAATTGCTCACTATGATGCGCTCATTGACGAAGGTAACGACCCTGTTACCGATCCTAAGCTGTTAAAAGATTATATGGATAAGTGGGATGGTCAGACTTTTATTGATAAGATGCAGTTAACCCCGGAAGAATCCGTGCTTGAAATCGGTGTCGGGACAGGCAGACTGGCGGTCAGAGTCGCTCCGCTTTGCCGGGAATTCACCGGCATTGACATTTCACCAAAAACAATTGTGCGGGC
>JAFWCS010000437.1 GCA_017534365.1 Clostridia bacterium
GCCTTCACGCTCGGCGGCACCGGCGGCGGTTTTGCGGACAACGAGGAAGAACTGATCGAGATCGGTCTGAACGCTTTCAAGCTCTCCCCCGTGCATCAGGTGCTGATCGAAAAGAGCGTGAAGGGCTATAAAGAGATCGAATTCGAGGTCATGCGCGATTCCAACGACCACGCGATCACGATCTGCGGCATGGAAAACATCGACCCGGTCGGCGTGCATACCGGCGACTCCCTGGTCGTTGCGCCGATCCTTTCTCTGAATGATCATGACCTCAAAATGCTCAACGACAGCGCGATCAAAATCATCCGCGAGCTGAAGATCGAAGGCGGCTGCAACGTGCAGTTTGCGCTGCATCCGGAAACGAGTGAATACTATCTGATCGAGGTCAATCCCCGTGTTTCCCGTTCTTCCGCGCTCGCTTCCAAAGCAAGCGGATATCCGATCGCGCGCGTCACGGCGAAGATCGCGATGGGCATGGCGCTCGAAGAGATCCCCGTCGCCGGCGGCACGGCGGACATCGAGCCGCAGCTGGATTATATCGTCGCGAAATTCCCGCGCTTTCCGTTTGACAAATTCGCGGACGCGCCGAATCTGCTCGGCACCCAGATGAAAGCAACCGGCGAAGTCATGGGCATCAGCACGACGCTGGAGGAATGCCTGCTGAAATCCGTGCGTTCGCTCGAAACCGGCGTCTGCCATTTCCATCATGCGAAATTCGACCGGATGCCGACGGAGGAGATCCTGCAATATATTGAAAAATTCCGCGACGACAACGTCTTCGCGATCTTTGAACTGCTGCGCCGCGGCGTCGATATCGCGACGCTGCACCGGATCACAATGATCACGGAGCTGTTCCTCGAAGCGTTCGCGCGCATCGTGGAGATGGAAAACCGCGTCAAGGCGCATCCGCAGGATCCGAAAACGCTCGAAGAAGCGAAGTTTGTCGGCTTCTCTGATAAATATATCGCTGCCTGCTGGGGCTGCAAAGAGCTCGAAATCTATGAAATGCGCAAGCGCATGGGTCTGCGTCCGGTCTTCCGCATGGTGGATACGCTGCACACCGGCAAATATATCGCTTATCTGTATTCTTCCTATTACGGCGAAAACGAATCGCGGCTGACGGAGAAAAAGAAGATCATCGTGCTCGGCGCCGGCCCGATCCGCATCGGTCAGGGCGTGGAATTCGATTATTCCACCGTTCACGCCGTGCAGACCATCAAGCGCGCCGGCTATGAAGCGATCATCATCAACAACAACCCGGAAACGGTATCCACGGATTATACGACCGCCGACAAGCTCTATTTTGAGCCGCTGACGCCCGAAGACGTGATGAACATCATCGATTTCGAGCAGCCGGAAGGCGTCATCGCTTCCCTCGGCGGCCAGACGGCGATCAACCTTGCGCAGCCGCTTGTGGAGCGCGGCGTGAAGATCATCGGCATGGACTGCGAAGCGATCGAGCGCGCGGAAAACCGCGACAGCTTCGAAAAGATCCTCAAGGAGCTGAATATTCCCCAGCCGAAAGGCAAGGCCGTGACGAATATCCCGGACGGTCTGGCCGCGGCGGCGGAGATCGGCTATCCTGTGCTGGTGCGTCCGAGCTTTGTGCTCGGCGGGCGCGCGATGCAGATCGTCGCAAACGAAAGCCAGCTGACGCATTATCTGAAGACCGCCGTTGAGATAGATGCGGATAAACCCGTGCTCGTGGATAAATATATTCAGGGCAAGGAAGTGGA
>JAFWCS010000438.1 GCA_017534365.1 Clostridia bacterium
CGCTTCCTGCGCAGCGGCGCCCGTGAACGGAACCTTGCTGATCTTTTTGAGCATAGTTTTTTCCTCCAGCACTGTTATGTTATCGGTTGTATCGTCTGTGGTCGCCGGCAGGCCGGCGCACAGTATTTTTTGTATTATATCATATGTTTCTAAAAAAATCTATCCCCTTTTCCTTTAAAATCGTGGAAAAACGGGCGTTTTTTTCGTTTTTTTTAGGCAATCTCCACACTGCGCTTTTTTTCGTTGATTTTTTCGGGCGGATGTGGTATAGTTTCATAAATATCAGCATGCCTGAGAAACACGAATGCGGGAGGAATGCCGATTGAATACCCGGCGCGATTTTCCGATCGTCACGGTCACAAAAAAAGCAGAGGCGTCCCTGCGGCGCGGGCATCCCTGGGTCTATGCCGAGGAGATCACCGGCCGCGTCGGCGCGGCGGAAAACGGCGCGCTGGTCGACGTCTGCACGCAGAAGGGCGCCTATCTGGGCACCGGTCTGCTCAGCGAGCAGAGCAAGATCCGCGTGCGCCTGCTCACGACGAACGCCAACGAACGCTTCGCCCTCCCCTTCTGGGAGCGGCGGCTGCGGTATGCGCTCGATTACCGGCAGACGGTCATGGGCGCGGATTTCGGCTGCTGCCGTCTGGTCTTCGGCGAAGCGGACGGACTGCCGGGGCTGACGGTCGACCGCTTCTCCGATCTGCTGGTCACGCAGGTGCTGACCTACGGCATGGAGCAGCGCAAGTCCATGCTGTATGAGCTGCTGTTCCGGCTGCTCGCGGAGCGCGGCGCGCCCGTGCGCGGCCTTTATGAGCGCAACGACGTCGCCATCCGCGCGCTGGAGGGCCTGCCGCAGGAGAAGGGCTGGTTCGAAGGCCTGCCCCATCCCGACAGCCCTGTCACAGAGATCACCGAAAACGGCATTCTGTATGACGTCGACGTGGAAAACGGGCAGAAAACCGGCTTTTTCCTCGATCAGAAATACAACCGGCTGGCCGTGGCAAAACTGGCCGCCGGCAAGCGGGTGCTGGACTGCTTCACGCACACCGGCTCCTTCGCGCTCAACGCCGCAAAGGGCGGCGCGGCGCACGTGACGGCCGTGGATGTGAGCGAGGCGGCGGTTGCCGCGGCGAAGCGCAACGCCGAGCGCAACGGCCTTGCCGACCGGATGGAGTTCCTGTGCGCGGACGTGTTTGATCTGCTGCCCGCGCTCGCCGCCGCCGGCGGCAAGCCCTACGATTTTATCATTCTTGATCCTCCGGCCTTCACCAAAAGCCGCAAAACGGCGGAGAACGCCGCGCGCGGCTACAAGGAAATCAATTACCGCGCCATGAAGCTCCTGCCCCGCGGCGGCTATCTGGCCACCTGCTCCTGCTCGCATTTCATGCCGGCCGCGCGGTTCGAGGCGATGCTCGACAGCGCCGCCGACGACGCGCAGGTGCAGCTGCGGCAGGTGGAGGCGCGGCAGCAGTGCATGGATCATCCGATCCTGCGCAATGTGCCGGAAACCGATTATCTGAAATTCTATCTTTTCCAGGTGGTATGATCTTATGTTTTATGAGCGCTGGATGTCCTATCTGAAGGACGAAGCAAAAATCACGAAGATCGCCGTTCCCGGCGCGCACAACGCCGGCACGAAGGGGATGCTTTTCCCCGCCCGCTGCCAGAACGGCACGATCTATGAGCAGTTTCAATACGGCGTGCGGGAATTCGGCATCCGCATTTCCACGGACCGCAAGGGCGTGCCCTATATCTGCCACGGCCTGCTCAAGGGCATGCGCGCGGAGGAGGCCTTCGCCTATATGGGTCAGACCCTGCGCGGCAGCGGCGAATTCTGCATTTTCGACATCCGCACCTACACCGAGCAGAAGTTCGGCCCGCTCTCCCTCAGCTACGGCAGCAACGACGCGGAGATCAGCCGCCTGATCGAAAAGTATCTTGATCCGGCGCGTTACGCGCTGACGGACTTCGATGATATCAATGACATCACGCTGGGCGATCTGCGCCGCAGCGGCAAAAAATATATCATTCTGCATCCCCAAAAAGCCTATGACTACAGCTGCGACTGCGAGCTGCTCGAGCCCTGGGACGCGCAGATCTTCGGCAGCCGGCCGGAGAAATTTGCGAAAGCCTGCGTCGACTATCTGCGCACGCTTGAGAGCAGCGGCTTTTTCTGGCTGCAGACCCAGCAGACGCCGAACCCCGGCACGGAGATCGGCATGACCTGGTCAAACAAGCTGGAGAAGATGGATCGTCCGTTCTTCCCGCAGATCATGGCGGAGATCGCCGCCGACCCGGCGCTGACGGAAAAGGTCAACATCGTGGCCGGGGACTTCATGACCGCGGATCATATGAAAGTCAACGAGATCCTGTATTTCAATCTGCTTAAAGGGATCGTCCGGGACGAGCTGCGGGAGGAATACGCCGCGGCGATCGGAAAACCGCTATGCAGCTGACGGTGCTGGGCTGCTACGGCCCCTATCCGAAGGCGGGCGGCCACGCCGCAAGCGGCTATCTTGTGACCGACGGCGGCACGGCGATCGCGCTCGACCTCGGTCCGGGCACGATGA
>JAFWCS010000439.1 GCA_017534365.1 Clostridia bacterium
AGCGATCCCGTGTCACCGTGTGGTCACGCGGCGCGGCGAGACCGCAAAGGCCTTTGCCTTCGGCGGTGAAGATATGCAGCGCATGCTGCTGACGGAGGAAGGCGTGACCTTCCGCCCGGACGGCACGGTGGATCTCGACGCCTGCCTCTGGGACGGGCTGCCCTGCGGCCCGCAATGAAAACAGGAGGGATTGAATTGAAACGAACGATCCGCAGACGGATCCTGCCGCTGCTCTGCGCGGCGGTGCTGCTGTGCTGTGCGCTTGCGGGCTGCGGCGCGCAGTCCAACAAGCTCAAGCTCGGCACGGGCGGCTCCTGGGGCAGCTATTACCGCTTCGGGGTCAACCTCGCATCCGAAGTGGAAGAAGGCACGCCCTATTCGCTCGACGTGCGCGAGACGGCGGGCGCCGCGGCAAATCTGCGCCTGCTGAGCAAGGGGTATCTGGATCTTGCGCTCGTCCAGAGCGATACGATGGCAGCCGCGCTTGCCGGCGAAGGGCTGTTTGAAAACGACGGCGCGCTCAGCGGCTTTCACGCCGTGACCGGCCTGTATCAGGAGGCCGTGCAGCTCGTGGTCGCCGCCGATTCCGACATCCACAGCGTCTCCGATCTGAAAGGCAAGACCGTTTCGCTGGGAGAAAAGGACTCCGGCTCCCTGCGCAACGCGCTGGATCTGCTGGAGCTGTTCGGCCTGCGGACCGCCGATCTCAAAGCAGAATATGATTCCTACGCGGACGCCGCGACGGCGCTGAAGGCCGGCACGATCGACGCGTTCTTCCTCACGGCCGGCGCCCCGACCACGGCGGTCACGACGCTGGCGGAATCAATCGACGTGCGCGTGGTGCCCGTTCCCGCGGAAACGGCCGCGCTGCTCGTCGCGTCCAACAGCGCCTACAGCGTCAGTACAATCCCCGCAGGTACATATAAAGGACAGAGGGAAGCGATCCCCACGGTCGCCGTCAGCGCCGTGCTGGCCGCCCGGGATGATCTGGAGCCCGCGGCGGAGGCCGCGATCCTTGCGATCCTGCAGGAGCGCGGCGACGAGCTGCAGCAGATCAGCTTCGGCGTCGTGGCGCAGGAGGATGAAGGCGGCGGCGTGCGCACGCTCAGCTTCGATATGTTCATGACGTTGGCGCTGGCGGTGCTGGTGCTCTATCTCGGCGTCTTTCTGCGCAAAAAGATCCGCTTCCTTGAAACGTTCTGCATCCCCGCGCCGGTCGTGGGCGGTCTGCTGTTCGCCATCATCAGCTGCGTGATGTATGCGACGGGGATCGTGGAATTCAATTTTGACGAAACGCTGAAAACGGTCTGCATGGTGATCTTCTTTGCCTCTGTCGGTTTTCAGGCGAATCTGAAGGTGCTCAAAAGCGGCGGGATCAGTCTGCTGATCTTCCTCGGCGTCGTGTTTGCGCTGATCGTCAGCCAGAACGGCATTGCGATCGGCCTGTCAAAGCTCATCGGCATCGACCCGCTGATCGGCCTTTGCACCGGTTCGATCCCGATGGTCGGCGGTCACGGCACGGCGGGCGCCTTCGGCCAGGTGCTGGAGGATCTGGGGCTGGAGGGCGCAACGACGCTTTGCACGGCGGCCGCCACCTTCGGTCTGGTCGCCGGCTCCCTGATGGGCGGTCCGATCGGCCGCCGGCTGATCCTCAAGCACGATCTGGTGAAAACAGCCGTGGAGGGCGACCCGACGGTGCTCGTTGAGGATGAAAAGAAGCACCGCCGCTCCGTAAGCAAATACGCGCCGGCCGCCTACCAGCTTGCGATCGCCACGGGCGTGGGCAGCATCGTTTCCCTGCTGCTGAGCAAGACCGGAATGACCTTCCCCGCCTATATCGGCGCGATGATCGTGGCCGCGATCATGCGCAACGCGGGCGAATACAGCGGAAAATTCACCGTCTATATGGGCGAGATCAACGACATCGGCGGCATCTGCCTGTCGCTCTTCCTGGGCATCGCCATGGTGACGCTCAAGCTCTGGCAGCTTGCGGACCTTGCGCTGCCGCTGCTTCTGCTCCTGCTGGCGCAGACGCTGTTTATGATGCTGTTTGCCTATTTCGTGGTCTATAACGTGATGGGCCGCAACTACGACGCGGCGATTCTGTCCTCCGGCACCTGCGGCTTCGGCATGGGCGCAACGCCCAACGCCATGGCCAACATGCAGGCGCTGACGGATCGCTTCGCCCCCTCGGTCAAGGCATATATCCTTGTGCCGATCGTCGGCAGCATGTTTGCGGATTTCATCAACAGCCTGACGATCACGTTCTTTATCAACCTGTTATAAAACGGAGGGTGCGATCATGAAGGAAAACGAAACGAACGCCCTGCACGTCGTGACCGAAAACGTCGCGCTGCCAGAGGTCCTGGTCAGGGAAACACCGGCGCAGCCGGAGGAAGCGGAGCCCGACGCGGAGATCGATTTCAGCGGCGCGATCCCGGAATTTCACGTCGGCAGTCAGCCGAAGCAGCCGGAAGACGCCCCTGCTTCCCGATAAACAGACATCGCGCGCGGCGGGGTCGGTCCTCCACCCGAAAAAGCATCAAAGCCGAAGCGGCATCCATCCGGTCTGCCTGCTTCGGCTTTTTCGTTTTTCTTTTTTCAATTTCTTTTCGCGGCAGCGCTGCTGTCCGTCAAAAAGATGCGGTCAGCACGCGGTCATTTGGGATCCTTCAGCAGCTGCTCCACCTGCGCGCGATTGGCAAACAGCGTGCAGCCGCCGACGTGGTCGTCTTTCAGCAGCCCCTGCGCGTTCAGCGCGTAAAACAGGGGGGAACGCAGCGCCTCCCGGACGGAGGAATCGCGGACGCTGCAGTCGGAATAGGGCGAAAACGGGCAGGGCTCCGCGCCGCCGGCGGCGTTGATATGGAAGAAGCCGCGGCCGGCCGCAACGCAGCCGCCCGAGCGCTTCTCATCGCCGGGAAACGCAATAAAGACCATGCCGCGATGCTTCCTGCGCAAAGCGCGGATACGCTGCTGCATCTCCTCGCGCGCCGCATCGTCCGGCGCGAGCGCATCGTCGTCGCCGCGCACGGGCACGTATTCCACATAGATCATCGTCTTGCAGCCTTTTTCATAAAGACCGCGCACGAACGCCTCCGAATAGACCTCCTGCAGGTTCTCCTTCGTGACCGTGACCGAGGCGCCGAAGATCATGCGCCTGGACTGAATCTGCCGCATCGTTACGGCCGTTTTGTCATAAACGCCCGCGCCGCGCCGGGCATCGGTGACGGCGCGCCCGCCCTCGA
>JAFWCS010000440.1 GCA_017534365.1 Clostridia bacterium
AAGAATAGGTGTCGCTGACCATGGCTGCAATGCAAAGCGCGAGCAGCAGACAGAACGTGATCGCAAGCGCAGGGAAATACCAGCGCACGCGCCGCTTGCGCAGGGCGACGCCGACACGATGGAGCAGCGGCGTTGCGCCGAAGCCGGCGACCAGAAGCAGCAGCCAGCTGCCGCGCAGATAATAGAACGCGGTCCCGTCCGCAACGGGCTTCAGGAAGCACATGGCTTTCAGGAACTGCACGGCGGAGGAAAGGCTCGGCGAGAAGAAGAACACCCAGCCGATCACAACGCAAAGGAAGGTCAGCACAGCGCGCAACGCATTCGGCAGCTTCGAAAGCGGTTTTTTCAGCACGAATTTTTCAATCACGATCATCACGCCGTGCAGCAGACCCCAGACAAGGAAGGTCCAGTTCGCGCCGTGCCAGATGCCGGTCAGCAGCCAGACGACCATGGTGTTGCGCAGGGTGATCACATTCCCCTCCCGGCTGCCGCCGAGCGGGATATAGACGTAATCGCGGAACCACGCGCCGAGCGAAACGTGCCAGCGCCGCCAGAAATCCGTCACGCTGACCGCGCGATAAGGATATTTGAAGTTTTTCGGCGTGACGATGCCGAACATCAGCGACACGCCGGACGCCATATCCGAATAACCGCTGAAATCAAAATACAGCATGAACGCGTAGGTCAGCGCGCCGATCCACGCGGAGAGTGCGGTCAAAGCGTCGGCGGAGAGCGCGGAGATCGCCTGAAACGGCAGGGCGAGCGTATTGGCGAGGAGCAGCTTTTTCGCAAGGCCCATCACAAACAGCCGCGCGCCGCCCTCGAGCTTTTCGCGCTGCAGGGTGAGCGAGGAGATCTGCGTCTCCCATGCGCTGTATTGCAGGATCGGGCCGGAGGTCAGCTTCGGGAAAAACGTAATATACAGAATGAAATCCACGGGGTTATTCGGCACCGTGCCGACGCCGCGGTTGACGTCAAACAAAAACGACAGAGCGGAAAACGTGAAGAAGGAAATGCCGATCGGGGCTGCCATGGGGTTATGCCCCAGGCTGACGTGAAGGAGCGCATTGATATTGTCGACGATAAAATTGAAATATTTGAAGAAGCCGAGAAACAGCAGATTCGCCGCCACGGAAGTCAGGAGCACCGTGTGCGCCCGGCGGTTCGCGCCGCGCTTCCGGAGCATGGAGAGCTCTGAGGCGGAAACGTAGTTGAACAGCGCGCTTCCTAGCAGCAGCACAAGATCGCCCGGATTGCCCCAGGCGATAAAAACCAGACTGCAGAGCAGCAGGCTGTATTTTTTGGCTCTCCCGGGCAGAACACCGAAGAGCAGCAGGCTCAGCGGCAAGAACACAAACGGGAACAGCAGCTGATGAAAAGACATGTTTTATCCTCGCTTACAGTGCTTTTATAAAGGCTTCCTTTGCGGCCTGCGCGTTCGCGCCGACAACAAGCAGGAAATAATTGCCCCGAGCTTCGATGATGCAATACTCGGTCAGCAGCGCATACTGCGCGGGACCGTAGCCGTCAAAGCTGGTTTTCTGCGTTTCGATCCGCGCGTTCGCGGCAGACAGCAGCGCTTCCTGCTGAGAAACGTCGCGAAGCTTGACCAGCAGCAGCTCCTCCGCATCCATATTCGTTGCAGGATATCGCAGCACACAGCTTTCGTATTCCGCCGGATCCACGCCGTACAGGCGCTTGATCATCTGCGCGTCCGCCTCCTGCGTGTGAGACAGTGCGGCAGCGGTCAGCACCGCCTGCGACACAGCGGCGGGATCCGCCTTGCTGATCCGGTTTCCGGCGCAGCTGACGATCACAAAAACGATCAGCAGCAGCGCAACCAGCCAGCGGACAAGTTCAAGCAGCTTTATCTTCATCCTTGCAATCCGTCCTTTGCCATTGCGATGATCATATTTCTCGCCCAATAGGGATAGAATGCTTTTTGCAGATGCACGCCGTCATCCGGATCCCAGAGCTCCATATGCGCCGCGCACAAAGCGTCGTTGTCCACAAAGACCGTATAATCAACGGTTTCACACAGCGTTTTGACCGCTTCGCTGAATTCCGGGATCTTGCGCCAGCGCGGCGAGCGGTTATAAGCCGCCTCGGTCGCGGGCAAAATGGAATTGACGACGATCACGGCGTTCGGCGCGGCTTCATGCAGCTGTTCGAGGCGCGTTTTCATCTCCGCCGCGTACTCTTCGCCGCTGTTCCAGTAGCCGATGCCCGTGTCGTTCAGACCGTAGCAGAGATAGATCGTTGAGGGCTGCAGGCTTTTAATCGTATCGAGCGATTTCGGAATGTCACGGATTGTGTTGCCGCCCTCGGCAAAGACGTTGCTTTTATCGAGAAACTTATAATAGTAAAATCCAACGGCGCGGGAATCGCCGAGCAAGACAAAATCCTGAAATTTCGACCAGATCTCTTTCAGGCTGAATTCGCCCTCGGCGTCGGCATCCGGATCGTCGCTGAGCGCCTGCAGTTCAAGCGCGCGGACATAACGCTCATGCAGCACGCTCTCCACAACGGCAGGATCCTTCTGCGCAGCCTGCGTGAGAAACGCCGCGCCCTCCGCGGAGGCGGAAGCCTTCGGCGCGGACGTATGGCCAAACGCCACCGCCGCAAGGACCATCAGCGCCGTCAGCACGCCGGCCCAGAGAAAGACGTGCATGCCGCCGGCACGCGGTTTCTGCTTTTCGTTCATACGTTCACCTCCGATGCGGCGCGTATCACCGAGCGTGCACGCGCAGCGTATTCCTCCGCAATCGTTTCCGGGGCAATCACGGTCATCTCCCCGGCGAACTGAAACAGCCAGCCCCAGAACGGCGGGCTGATCTCGACCTCGAGCGTTGCTTCCAGCGTTTGCGCATCCACGCGCACCGGATTGAGATCTTCGCCGAATTTGTCAAACAGCGGCGCGATCAGGGCGTCCGGGAACCGCAGCGTGATGACCTCGCGCCGCCCGCCGAACATTTTGAACACCTGCTCGGTATAGACGGCCAGATTCGGGCGCTGCGCCAGCGCCTGCGCGCTGATGGGCGTTTCCTCCGCCTGCACCCGATCCATCCGGTCCACGCGGTAATTGCAAAGATTCTGATATTTGCTGCTGTAGCACATCAGATAGTAATTATCATCCAGATACACCAGCGCCAGCGGATCCACGACATAGCGCTGTTTCTCCTTGCGATAGATCCGCTCATGCGCTTCGTTCAGATCGAAATAGCGGAAGGAAGCCCGCAACTGTTTGGAAATTGCGTCCTCGAGCGCGTTGACGTTATAATAAATTGATTCGTTG
>JAFWCS010000441.1 GCA_017534365.1 Clostridia bacterium
GCTGCGCTCTTCGTCGGTGACGGCGTTGAAGTCGGCGTCGTTCCACAGGTCGATCACGGTGATCTGCCACTTCTGCCGGATCTTTTGCAGCAGGGCGACCATCTGCGCGTAGGCGTCGCTGTCGTAGCGCGCCTGCGTGTAGAATATGACCGGGCAGCGCCACGTTTCCCGCGCGTAGGCGATGATGTATTCAATCGCGCCGGCGACCGTCTGCGTATCGAACGACGCGGGATCGAAGCCCGCCGCGACCGCGCCGAGGGGCACGCCCTTTGTCGCATCATTCGTGGAAAGCTGGCAGACGAAGGCGTCCGCCTTGATCGCCGGGTCGATCGTCTGCATTCGCGCAACGTAGGAGCTGCGTTTCAGATCCGCCAGCGTTGTGCCCGAGACGGCCTCCTTGACCGCCGTGACGCCGTCGACCTGCTCGAGATAGTCGACAAAGCTCACGCCCAGCGAACCGTAGCCCTGCGTGACCGAGCTGCCGAGGAAGATCACCGTCCTGCCCCGCAGCGGACTTTCCGCGTTCACCGCCGTATGAGAGAGATCGTATTGTCCGTGGTTTCCTTTGTGAAAGACGCCCATCATGTTCCCCACGATCCCGCCGCCCGCAAGCAAAAGCACAAGCACGGCGGCGAGGATGCCTGTGATCAGGTTTCTTTTTTTCATATGCAACCCAGCCAAACTCCGAAGATCAGTGATGACGTCCCCGCATTGACCGTTATGATGATCTAACGGGCATGAGGATCCTGCCATTTCTGCATTTTCATTATAGCAAGAGAAGCCTGCGTTTTCAATCATTTTTGCCAAAAAAGCAGCCGCTGCGGGAAAGAGGTACAGAATCGTACCGTTTTCCCGATATAAGACCGTTTTCTGCTAATTCGGAGAGGGGACAACCACTTGACACTGTAAAGCGAACCCGCTGTTCCGGCCGATTGATGTTTCAACCGTTTCGGAAAAAGAGATCCCGCAGGATTTCATGACGAAATCTGCGGGATCTCCGTTGGCATATTCGGCGTGCCGAAGCCATGAATTCTATTTTGTTACGCTGTCCGTGTGCTGCTCATCAGACTTCACTGCCGGATGTGATCGGTTCTTCGCCTTGCGCCGGCAACGACGCCGCAGGGTCGGTTTCCGCTTTCATGGCGTCGCGTTCCGAGAGCATTTCCTGCGAATTCAAGGGGATGGAATCCTTGATCCCGTCGGGTTCCATGAATTCCAGACCCCCGTCGTATTCCGCCGGGAAGTATCCCTGGTTTGCAAGCCGTTCTCTCTGCTTGAGAACTTCCATGACGTAATTGTGCTTTTCATTGTTGTAGTCCCAGAAAAAGTAGGGGAACATCATAAGGAAATGCCCGACAAGGTCAATGATAATCGGAACGGCGATGATCGTGAAACGGGTATTATCGATAAAAAGCACGTCCCAGTTTGTGTTGAAGCCGCTTTTGAGAACGATCAGAGGGATGATCAGACCGACCACTGTCCTGACCGGTGTGGTGAACCAGGCGAAAACGCCGGCTGAGTTTTCAAGCCGTTCGCCGGACAGATACATCTGATAGTCGCTCAGGCGAATTCCCATATCGGAACCGGCAACAACGCTCGGCTGCGCCAGCACATTCACGATAAACTCGATTACGAAAATCAGAATACCGCAGAGCACCTGCCTGTCTTTGAATAAATAGACGGCGGCGACGCACAGCACGCATCGGATGATCTCGCAGAACTGCTTGAAGATCCGCAGCGATCTGTAGGAGAATTTCCTGATAAAATACGGCGCGAGGAAGCTGGTAGGGGTGGATCTGAAATTGTAGAGCAGCTTCATAATACCGTAAAGGATCCCCTGGGTGTAGAGACGCATGGAGAAAAAGAACGTCATATTGAACATGGAAACCGCGCCGTCACCGAGCGTGTCGATCAGCGAGGACGCCATATCGAGCCAGCGGTATTTGTTCTTGAGCACCTGCGAAATGCCATACCAGAAAGAGACCTTCTGTTTCTTTTCCAGCGGCGGCTGGGGGATTCTTTCGTTTATGTTCCTGGTTGCGAGCAGCGTCAGCGCGCCCAGAACGACGAACACCGCGGGCAGAACGTATCTATAAAGGCGAATATCGTCGAACGCAATGCCGATCAGCGGTATGATCAGGCCGAAAATGTTTTCAAGCAGGTGGGAGAGCTTCACCGGCCAGGTCCTGACCCAAAGCCGTTCCTGCGGATTCGGGCTGATGGTCTGGGTGCATTTTTCAATGACGTTATTGAAATCATACAAGGAGAAGAGACTGAACAGCAGGTAGGCGATCCACAGCCTCTGGTTGACGTCCGGCATTTGTCTTTCGTTGATCGGCAGCCAGCCGAGCAGGAAAATGACAACGGCCTTCTGAGCGTAGTTCGCAAAAAGAGAGTATTTGTATCGTCCGAACTTCGGAACCAGTTTCTTTCGCCATAAGATATTCCTGACACCGCCGTAGCCGTTTACAAACAGCTGCACGCCTACAATTTTGAAAAAGCTCATGGCGTTGATCCCGGACAGGCCGTCCAGCTTTGCCGCGGCAGCCGCAGGAAGCAGCAGCGACGTGTCAAAGATGAGCATCAGCAAGCCGGCGACGCCGATCAGGCTGTAGATCGTAATATATTTTTTCTCCGTTTTTTTATCGAGGATGCCGAGGTTGTCGTTGACGACCCAGTTGAGGATGGTCCAGACGTAGACAAGCGGGAGGCCGATGAGCGCAATGATGGGGAAGGACACATAGGGCAGCTTGTAATGATACATGATCAGGTAGCAGGACGCTGCATACGAGAGATATTTCAGCGGCGCCTGCACGCCGTAGTTCATTCCTACGCCGATAAAAATACTGAGGTATTCTTTATAAGGAACGTATCTGCCTTTTTCGGTGTCCGGGGAAGACCAGTGTTCTTTTACGTCATGGAAGAAGCTTTTCGCTTTTGACATTTCAGTCTGCCCTCCTTTCGGCCGCATAAACCGCATCTACCGTTTTCAGAGATCTTGCGCCACGCTTGGGAAGCCATTGCTCGCCCGTCTCAACGGCGTCTTTATCCGGCGCGCCGAGATAGATCGCGTCAACGCCGAGACATCCGAAAAACGCGTGGTGGCCGATCGTTTTTACAGACGCTGGCACATAGATATAATCGAGTTTCTCGCAGTAGGAAAACCCGTCGGCGCCGATGCTTTCAAGTCCGTCGGGCAGGCGGATGCTTTCAAGAGACGTGCATTTGAAAAACGCCATCTGACCGATCGACCGGACGCCGTCCGGAATATCGACCTGCACAAGTCTGCTGCAATAGCTGAAGCAGAACGGCGCGATCTCCGTTACCGTTTCGGGGATTGTGAACACGGCGCCGGAAGCCGCCAACGCCGTTTTGACTTCTCCGGTCATTTTTTCTTCATCGGCAGGGAAGAAATCGCTTGTCTTTTCAAGAAAAGCCTTGCAGGAATCCATATCCGCGGGCGCGGGAACGCCCATTTTCAGCGCGGTACGGTATTCGCTGTTTTTGATGGGATGGAGAATGATCTCCGTCCTGTCCTTGCTGTAAAGGACGCCGTCAACGGAGGTATAAACGGGGTTCTCCTCATCAACAAAAACCGCTTTGAGATGCGTGCAGTAATAAAAGCAGTTATATTCCAGATCAGTGACTTCCTTGCCGATGAAAATAAAATCTACGGTTTCGTTGCAGGTCAGCGCGTAATTGCGCACGGCGGTCACGGGCTTTTCGCTGTCAACGCTTCCATCTTCGTTGATGACCCGGGAAATGACGAGAATATTATCATTTTCGGTGCCGTTGAATTCGCTCAGCCGGTAACCGTTCTCAACGGCGTCATATGTGTATTTCTTTTTGCTCAGGGA
>JAFWCS010000442.1 GCA_017534365.1 Clostridia bacterium
CCCGGAGAAGCTGATCCCGCTGATGATCTCAAAAGCACGCCGCGACCTGCCGCTGCCGATTTACGGCAACGGGCTGAACGTGCGCGACTGGCTCTATGTGGAGGATCACTGCCGCGCGATCGATCTGATCCTGCAAAACGGCACGCCCGGCGAGGTCTACAACGTCGGCGGCCACAACGAGCGAACGAACATCGCGGTGGTCAAAACGATCCTCTCCGCGCTCGGCAAACCGGAATCGCTGATCACCTACGTGCAGGATCGCGCCGGCCATGATCTGCGCTATGCGATCGACCCGACGAAGATCTCAGACGCGCTCGGCTGGCAGCCGGAAACGAAGTTTGACGACGGCATTGCGCGGACTGTTGCTTGGTATCTGGACAACAGCCCGTGGCTGGACGGAATCGAATCCGGCGAATATCAGGCATACAACAGCAAATTTTAAAATCGACAAAAGCAAAACCACGCAGACGATGCCGGACATCTCTGCGTGGTTCTTTTCTTTTTATGTAATTGATGATTCTTCCTCTCCGGCTTCGTCAAGGGCCTGCGCGACCGCCCGCAGGGAATACAGCAGCGCGCCGGCGCTGTTGCTCAGCGCCTCCGAAGCGGTCCTTGCCGCCTGCTCCGCGGATTGCAGATCCCCCTGCGCTGCGCCGACGCGATCCAGCGCATCCGCAAGCGTCGCCTTTGCGGCAGTTCGCGCCTGTGACGCCGCAGCCTGCGCGGCGGCAATCTCCTCCTGCGCGGCCTGACGCTTTGCTTCAAGATCATCCTTGGCAACGATCAGCGAAAGCTGATCCTCCATCCGGCTGAGGGCGGATTCATAGCTGCGCATCTTCGTCTCAAGCGCCTGCGTTTTATCCTGCTCCGCCTCGAGCGCGGAGCGATCTGATTGCGCGGCCTCCAGCGCGGAATTCAGCGTCTGCACCTTTTCATGCAGCGCGTCGTTTTCCTCTTCCAGCGCCTGTGCGCGCGCCTCTGCTTCGGAAAGCGCCGCCTGCGTCCGGGCAAGCGTCTCGGCAAGCTCCGGATCCGCCGTTTCGCACGCTTCGGCAGTTTCTCGCGTTTCCGCCTGCGCCTGCGCGGCGCTGAGCTGCTTTTTCAGCGACAGAATTTCATTCTGCAGCTCTTCAATATATTGCAGCACGTCGGCCTTTTTGAAGCCGCCGATCATGGATTTTTTCAACATTCCGCTCATTTTATCCTCCTTTAGAAAACAGCAGCAGCCGGGTCACGTCCTGATCCACTTCGCTGCAAGCGCCGTTGATATAAATGCACAGCGTGCCGTCCTCGCGCACGAACGCCGCGCGATCCCCTTCCGTCTGGAAACTCGACACCACGATTTTTTCCGCGATCAGCGTTTCCTTGCCGTCACGGCAAAGGTAATAATCCGCGCACGGATCGTTCGCGGCCGTGCTGTTTTTGATCGCGTATAGCGCACCGTCGCCGCCCAGCAGGAAGGCAGACGCCGCATTGGAAAGCTTGGTGCTTCCCTGCGCGTTGAACGCATAAACGTCGCCCGTATTCTTGCCCACATCGGTTTTCAGATAATAGACGCAATCGCCGCTGCAGCGATAGCTCGAAACGCCGGCAGCGATATCCCGGCGGGCGGTCGGCTTGAGATCGGCGCCGATGCCCGAAGCATAGAGCGTCAGCTTGCCGGGCGTGCTCTCGCGCACAAAGGCAAAGAGCAGGCTGCCGTCCTGCGCAAAGGAAAACGCCGTTTTGCTGCGGTCATACCCGGTCAGCGGCGTTTTGGCCGCGCCGCCTTCACCGTAAGCGGCAAAGGCCAGGCCCTGTGAGCGGACACTGTCTGCAACGATGGATTTGGCATACTCCACCACTTCATCCAGCGTGCCGCGCTGCGCCATCGCTGTGAGCGCGGACATATCGACCTGCGCGGCAGTCACCTCAACGCTTTCATAGATCAGCATCGGCCTGCCTTCTGCCGCGACGGCGGAAATCCGGCTCGGATCAATGTTTTCGGCAATCCGATCCACAGCACCGTTATGATAAACGTAAGCGTTGAAGACCGGCGCTTTGAATTCGCCGCTCTCTACCAGCGCATCCAGCGCTTCGCGGATCTCATCGCGCTGCTGCTTCTCATTATATTCAGCCAGCGCCTGATTGTATTCCTCATCCCAGAACAACCAAGAGAAGATCCCGCTGCGGCGCGGCTTGGTCACGGTTTTGTCATGCGCGGCATAAGGGTCGGCAATGACGTAGCTCCAGGAAATATTCTCAACGGCGGAGGTGAAAAAGTATAAATTACCGCCGGTGTATTCAGCGTAAAGCGCATCATAAAGGTCGTCGCACAGCAGCTCCGGCTGCGCGTCGGCATACAATAGATATAATGCGCGTTTCCCGTGATTCTGCTCCTCGCGGGATTCATAGATCAGGTGCGGACGATCGGCGGATTCGCAAGGATAAACCGCCTGCACGTTCCGGGCAATCTCTGACGCCTCGCCGTCTGCGTAGCGGTAGAGCA
>JAFWCS010000443.1 GCA_017534365.1 Clostridia bacterium
CCAACAAGAATGACAGCGTGTTTGTTGTCGCTCCCGCTGACAAGGTTGCGAGCCTGAGCTTGCTGCCGGGCGTCGTCACCACGATGTACGGCACCAGCTTCTCTGCTCCCTACGTCGCCGGTCTGGCTGCGCTGCTCAAGCAGATGCACCCCTCCGTGGACGCTGCGGAGTTTCAGGAGATCCTGATTGCAACCAGTCGGGATCTCGGCGAGCAGGGCTATGACACTGCGGCAGGCAACGGCCTCATTCAGGTTCCCGATGCGCTCAGATACGCCGCAGAAAAGTGGGGCTATGCGCTCAATGAAAGCGCCCCCGACGAGCCGTCCGGCGGCGGGAGCTTCTTCGATTTCACCTGGCTGCGCAATCTGCTCTGGAGCATCCTTCGCTTTCTTTTCAAAGGCTGGATTCCGGGTATGAGCTTCTGAATGGGCGCTGAACGCATCCTTTTTCAGGAGGAAGAAGATGAAAAGCATTTTTCGCAAAAGTGTCGCGCTGCTGACGGCCATTGGGCTGCTCATTCCGCTGTTCGGTCGCTCTGCGTTCGCGGCAGGCAAGTCCGCCGGTAATCAGTTTATCGATGCCCGGGAGCGCAGCATCTCCGGCGGCGCGAACGGAATTTCTGACGATCCGTTTTCCGCGCTGCAGTGGAATCTGAAAGCGATCGGGATGGAGGAGGCCTGGCGCTCCGGCCTCACCGGCAAGGGCGCGGTCGTCGCGATTGTGGACTCGGGGCTGTCCGCCGCGACGCAGGACATTGACAGCAGCCGCATTCTGCCCGGCAAAAACTGTGTCGGCGGCGTCGGCGTCACCGATACGATCGGCCACGGCACCTTTATCGCCGGCATTATCGGCGCGACGAAGGATAACCGCGTCGGCATCGCGGGCATTGCCCCCGGCGTGACGCTTGTACCGATCAAGAGCTATGCCTCCGCCGAAACAGATTTTGCCGCGCAGGCCGCCGGTATTTACGCCGCAGTGGATCAATACCACTGCGACATCCTCAACATCAGCGCCGGCGATCCGGAAATCGTGCCGGAGGTGCAGGCTGCAATTCAGCACGCGCTGGACGCGGGCGTGATCGTGATCGCAGCCGCCGGCAATTCCGGGAATGAGGAATTGGTATATCCCGCCTCCTATGACGGCGTCATTTCCGTCTCTTCTGTTGGCAGGGATCTGGTGCTCAGCGCCACCTCCAACCGGAACGACCATGTGTTTGTCGTCGCTCCCGGCGTCGGCGTTTACAGCCTCGGCAGATTGCCCGGCACCGTTACGCTGAGCAGCGGCAGCAGCTTTGCCGCTCCGGTTGTTGCCGGCGTTGCGGCGCTGCTGAAGGAGGCCTGGCCGCAGATGACCCCGGAAGATTTCAAGGAAATTCTGAAGGCCTCCTGCAAGGATCTCAGCACTGAGGGCTATGATATTTACTATGGCTGGGGCCTCGTTCAGGTGCCCGATGCCATCCGCGCTGCCGCCGCATATTTCGGCGACGAAGCGCCTGATATGTCTGCGCCGGACGATCCGGGCAGCTCTTCGGCCGGATTTTTCAGCTGGCTGCGCGAGCTCTTCCGGAGCATCATCCATAACATCTTCAAAGTCTGGGATCGGAATTCGATCCCGGTCATCGTCAAGGAGAAGTAAAAATATGAGAAATATCCTTCGCAAGGGCCTCATCCTGTGGATGGTTCTGTGCCTGCTCGCGCCGCTGTGCGGCATTCCCGTGCTGGCAAAGAACACAGAGGAACTGCGTATTGATTATCAGTTTAAAAAAGTTGACATAAAAGACGCCGCCGGCGCGCAGGCGCTGGCAGCGGGTATGACCAACGATCCCTATTCGTCCCGTCAGTGGGGCATGAAGATGGTCGGCATGGAGGCTGCATGGCAGAGCGGGCTGACCGGCAAGGGCGTGCGTGTCGCGGTCATCGACAGCGGCGTCTACACAAATACAGGCGAATTTGACGCCGGCCGTCTGCTGGCCGGAAAGCACATGATCAGCGAGGGCGGCTCGACTGAGGACGCAACCGGCCACGGCACCTTCATCGCCGGCATCATCGGCGCGGCGAAGGATAACGGCGTCGGCATTGCAGGCATTGCTCCCGAAGCGACGCTCATTCCGATCAAAACCTCCGACGACGAATCCACGCCTGACGGCGTCGGCGCGCAGGCGATCTATGCTGCAGTTGATGAATTCCATTGCGACGTGATCAACTACAGCTCCGGCGCGCCAAAGCTCTCCACGGGCATGCGCGAGGCTGTCCGGTATGCCGTCAGCCGGGGCGTGATCATCGTCTGCTCGACCGGCAACGACGGCAATTCTGTGCTGCACTATCCCGGTGCGCTCGAAGAGACTATCGGCGTCGGCAGCATCAACAAGGGCATGGAGCGCAGCTCCTTCTCGCATCGGAACGACAGCATTTTTGTTACGGCGCCGGGCGAGGAGGTCTACAGCATCGGGGCACGCGGCTTTGTATATAGTTCAAGCGGCACGAGCTTTTCTGCGCCCTTTGTGACAGGACTTGCCGCGCTGTTGAAGGAAGCGCATCCCCGGATGAATACCGACGACTTCAAGGCCATTCTGAAGGCGTCCAGCTATGATCTCGGCGAAGCAGGCTACGACAATGAGTTTGGCTGGGGTATGATTCAGGCGCCGGCGGCGATCCGCGCGGCCGCCGAGTATTTCGGCACCGCTGCGCCTGCGATGCCGGAGAGCCCCGATCCTACGCCGGATCCGGCCTACAACCAGACCATTTGGTCACAGCTGTTCAATCTCAGCTGGCTGATTGAGCTGTTCCGGATCATCATCCGCTCTCTTTTCAAGGGCTGATCTCCGAACCTGATGCTCTGATGATTTGAAAAACCGAAACGGGACTGCCGCGCGACGGTCCCGTTTTCTACCTCGCAGCGTTATCTCCGCCTGGCAGTCATCTGCAGAAAACGCTGCGCCGATTTGAGCAAGCGCCGGGAAACTGCGCAGCAAGCAAATCATCAGCGGCAGCGCCGCCCCGGCGCTGCCGCTGATGAAAATATGCAGTTAAAACTCCGGGCGACAGGCGGGCGCGGCGCCGTTCGTCCGCATTGAAGAAATTTAGCTTCGGCGCCCGCCCGGACGGGAAATCCGGAATGGTGCCGTCAGGCGCGGGCGGACAGGGGAGGGATAAGCACCTGTTCCAGCGTTTTGCCGAGAATGTTTTGCTTTGCCTGTTCGGAAATATGCAGCCTTTTGATCCTTTCAATCTCTGCTTTTATATTATCTTCGCTTTTATACGGAAAATCCAGGCCGAAAATGCTGCTGTTTTCTCCTGTTTGAAAAATGACCGTTTCCAGCTGTGCGTCAGAAAGCGCCCATTGCGAAGGGCCCTCTCTGTCACTGATGGAGGTCCAGCCTGCAAAAACTCTGGGCTGCAAGCCTCTGCGCGAATTGTTGCACATCACCGCAAGCGCCTCATTGAAAAAATGATAGCCCCCGATATGCTCTAAGCTGAAACGCAGCTGAGAAAAATTCCATGCGAAACAGTTCTTTTCATTTGCTCTTATTCCTTTCCATATAAATGGTGAATAACACTACAATTATAACAGAGCGAGTGATTCCGTTCAATATATTCTGTAATATTTTTTTGCCGTTGCCATTTTCTTTATCTCTATTGAGAACTTGGCTGATAATTGCATGGAGATCTCAATAATATAAATAAAAATGCTTGAAGGTGCAA
>JAFWCS010000444.1 GCA_017534365.1 Clostridia bacterium
AAGATCCTCAAGCGTCTGGGCAAAAAGAAATACAACATCTGCTTCATTGACGGGACGCATGAGAATTTCGAGCTGCTCAACGCTTATCCGGTCACGGAGTGGAACGGCGGCAAGGTGCATCACATCGAGGGCAATATCTATCACCTGATGCGCGGGCAGATCTTCAAGCTGGACAACCTCACTTTTTTCACCATGGGCGGCGGCGAGAGCCCGGATATCGACATTCGCTTCGAGGAGAACGCCTGGTCGCGCTTTGAATTCCCCAGCAGGGAGGAGCTGCTCGAGGGCGCGGAGAATCTTGAAAAGATCAACTGCCGCGTGGATTATATCATCACGCACGAGCCGCCGGTCAAAATCAAGAGCTTCCTTTGCCTCAAGGACAGCGAAACGGCCAGCGTCACCGGCCTGAACACCTATCTGGAGGAGATGAGCGCGATCTGCCAGTTCCGCCGCTGGTTTTTCGGCTCGATGCATCTGGACAAGTTCATTTCCAATTCCCACATCGCGGTCTACCGCAACGTGATCAATGCGATCACCGGCGAGGTTGCGCGTTAAAAACAAAATAGGAAATAAGAAAAGATCCTGCGGCGCGCTGCTGCAGGATCTTCTGTTCTCTGTTGCAGGTTTATTTTTCGGCTTCTTCGGCGGCTTCCTTCTCCGCTTCGGCCTGCAGCTTTTCTTCATAGCGCCTGACCATGGCGTCTTCCATTTTTTTGCGGATCTCCGCCTTGTCGACGCCGTCCGCGACCATGGCCTCATACTCCTCGGCGGGGATGCCGCCGACGTAGCACTGTTTATATTTGACAGGCGGCTTTTTGATCGTGATTACGACGTTGATCGCGAGCAGCGCGAGCAGTGTCAGCAGATAAACGAAGGCGCCGGCCTTCAGCGAGCCGCTGACGTAATCGGGAAACACGGCGTGGATCTGCCGGGCGAAGACGGAAAAGCCGATGACGGACGCGACGGCCAGCAGGATCGTCAGCGTGTTCAGGGTGAGGTTGCGGCGGTTGCCGCGCGGCGCGCTGGCCATCATCAGCAGGATCAGGCTGATCAGCACCAGCACGGCAGAGAGCAGCACGCCGATGATCGCCACGGCGTAGGCTGTGAAAGCCGGACCGACGGATTTCGCGCCGATCATCGTGAACAGCGCGTCGAAATTCAGCGAGGAGACCGTGTTATAGAGCGTGATCAGATTGACGGTCGTCGTGCGTTCTGCGATCAGCGGGCCCTGAAACGTGACGGCGCACAGCGGCAGCATCAGCGCCGCAAGCGGCAGCAGCGACAGAATCAGACGCACGATCGCAAATTTGGAACCGATAAAGGAGGCCTTGAGCCGGTCGATACGGCGCTGGACACGGGCATGCTCCGCTTCGGCAACGTCTGCTTCGTCCTGCAGGCGCTCCTCGGCACCGTAAAACACCAGATTGACGCCGCAATTCGGGCAGGTCGGTTTCCAATCCAGCAGCGTCAGCTTCCGCCCGCATTTCGGACAATGTGCCATGCGCTTCCCTCCAAATTGAATACTGTTGCCTTTATTTTATCATAGCGGCATGGGGAAATCAATTGTGCAGCTTTTCTAAAAAGAAACACCGGAATTCGTCGATTTGACGAATTCCGGTGGCTTGCTCAAATCATGCCGCCGTCAATGCCGAGCGTCTGCGCCGTGATATAGCTTGCGTCTTCGCTCGCCAGGAAGGCGATCGCGGCGGCGACCTCCTCCGGCGTTCCGAACCGACCGAGCGGGATCTCGGCGGCGAGCGCGGCCTTTTCCTCCGCGGTCAGATGATCGTTCATGCGGGAGTCGATCGCGCCGGGCGCCACGCAGTTTACGCGCACGCCGCTCGGCGCCAGTTCCCGGGCGAGCGCCTGGGTCAGCCCGATGACGCCGGCCTTTGCCGCGGAATACACCGCTTCGCAGGAAGCGCCGGATCGGCCCCACATGGAGGAGACGTTGATGATCGCGCCGCGTTTGCGCCGCACCATGCCGGGCACGGCGGCGCGGCAGCAGAGAAAGGCGCCCTTGAGGTTGACGCCGGTCAGCCGGTCGTATTCGGCGTCCGTCGTCTCCTGCAGCAAGGCCTGCTGCGCAACGCCGGCGTTATTGACCAGCACCGCGACCGGCGCGAAACGGGTTTCGATTTCTTCAAATAACGCGTTCACGGACGCGGCGTCCGTCACGTCCAGCCGGCAGCAGCGGAACACGGCGTTCTGCGCCGCGAGCTTCGCCGCCAGCTTCTCGATGCTGGTCGCGTCCTGATGATAGCAGGCGGCCACGGCGTAACCGTCCGCAGCCAGACGCAGCGCAGTCGCGCCGCCGATGGCGCCGGAAGCGCCTGTGATCAGCGCACAGCCTTTCATGCGCAGTTCCTCCTTTGCAAAAAAGCGGCGCGGTGAAGCGTTGCTCCCCCGCGCCGCGGTCTGATCGGTTCCTTAAAGCATGGACATCGGGTTGAAATCCTCGCCCGCGATCGACGCGAGATCGATATAACCGGAGGGCAGGACGAATTTGCTGTTGTCCACCGTATTGGTGAGGCTGGTCTGCTCCATGATGGTGGTGTTGTCGCCGTCGATGGTCTCAATGCGCTTGAGCTGATCATTTTCGAAAAAGTAGCGGATGGTGGCGCCGTCCTTCTCGTAAGTGTCGACGGTGTAGGATTTGCCGCCGAGCGTCACAACGCCGGAGCCGACGTAGTTGCCGTCCGGATTGTTGAACATTTCTTCATCGAACAGGCTCTCGCCGGAGGCGTCCTCCAGCATGCCGGTGGCCTGATCCATCGGAACGCTGATATATGCGCGCATCTTCGGGATGATCATATAATAGGCGTTGTCGCCCACAAGCGCGGCGATGGACATGGAATACAGCTTGGAAACGGGGTACGCCATTTCATAATAATACTTGTTGCCGTTCTTCATAACGGTGATCGGCATGGTGACCTCTTCCGACGAACCATCCTCCTTCGGCATCGTCGCACGCATCTTCATCTTCAGTGTGAAGGTGTTGCCGGACAGGATATCGGAATAGGTCTTGATCGAGGTGTTGTGGGTCGGCTTGCCGTCGCTCGCGACGGGCACGTCAACGTCCTTGATGGAGGAATCGGGCACCACGTCCGCCGCGATATCCAGCGTTTCCACCTTTTCATCGGCCAGCTGCTCCATCGCCTGCTCGGGATCGCCGGATCCGTTCAGCAGATCCTCAAATTCCTGCAGCTGCGGGGGTAGGGAAGGCGCTTCGGTCTCGCCGTTCGGGCCGGTGGTCTTTGCGCGCGGATCGGTGACGGCCACGCGGGTCGTTCCGGTCTTGACGCTGTCTTTTTTCACGGGAACGGTCACGCCGTTAAAATCCGTATAGTAGTATTCGGTTTCGCCTTTTTCATTCACGCGGGTCTGCACGTCGCGTGTCACGCCGTCGCTGTCAACGACAAACACCTTGGATTCGATAACGAATTTTCCGTCGCCCTCGATTTTGCGACATGCCGCAAAGCTGAACAGGCAGGAAAACACCAGAACAAGCGCAACGATGCTTTTTTTCATGGATGGTGGCCTCCGATCTCGGAAAAATGGGGGACTTTGAGCGTCCTGATTATAGAATAAGCGATTTTTCGATTGAAATCAAGAGAAAAGTGCGAATTATTATTAGCGAATTTGTAAAAGAATTGTTTCGATTTTGTAACGATCTGCCGCCGGCAAAAAATTTTTTTGAAATTTCCCGCAAAAACCTCTTGCAAAATCGGCCGCAATCATATATAATAGGCAAGCACCCCAAAAGAACAGTATGCTACTGTGGCTCAGTTGGTAGAGCAGCGCATTCGTAATGCGCAGGTCGTCGGTTCGAGTCCGACCAGTAGCTCCACGGAAAAAGCATCCTTCTGGATGCTTTTTTCAATTTGCAAAACCGGCTGTAATCATATAAAATAGGCAAGCACCCCAAAAGAACAGCATGCGACTGTGGCTCAGTTGGGCGAGCCGGGTTGCCGCCGCCGGGGGCGGAAGAAGGCAAGCCGGCGAGGTGAAAAAACAAGGAGCATCGCGAAGCGCTCCAAGCGAGCAAGGCGACTATGTTTTTGAGGGAAGAGCAGCGCATTCGTAATGCGCAGGTCGTCGGTTCGAGTCCGACCAGTAGCTCCACGAAAGGCCTCGTCTCAGGACGGGGCCTTTTTGATATGCGCAGGGAGGTACACCGGGAAAAGCGCGCCGCGCATTTCGCACTTGCTATTTTATGCGATCCATGTTATAATAAATATGTTACAAATTTGCAGAATTTGTTACGTCAAGTCTGTGCCAACCGAAATCCGGCCGTTCGGCGGTCAAGGGGGACTGACCCATGCAGAAGGATACCAAAAAAGCGATTTCTGACACCTTTGTCACGCTCCTGGAATCCAAATCCTTCGACAAGATCACGGTGAAGGATATCGTGGAAACCTGCGGCATCAACCGCAATACATTTTATTATTATTACAGCGACATTTATGATCTTCTGGAGGAGATCTTCCGCCGGGAGCTGGATCTGGTCGTGGAGCAGCACCGCGCCGGCAAATCCTGGGTCGAGGGCTTCCTCTGCATGGCAAAGGTCGCCTACGGCCATAAAAGGCTGATCCGCAACATCATTTCCTCTCGCAGTTACGATTACTGGCTGAGCTACATGATCAAATCCTGCAAATATATCCTTGTGGATTTCGTGACGAGCGAGGCTGCGGGGATGCAGGTGCCGGAAGCGGATATTGATTTCATCGCCACCTTCTATGAGCATGCGTTCGCCGGGATCATTACCGACTGGTTCCGTCAGGGGATGCAGGAAACGCCCGAGGAATACGCCGGGCAGATCTGGCTCGTGGTCGGCAGCATCCGGCGCGCGCTCGAACGCAGTCAGCAGCGCTATCTGGAGCGGAACGCGCATGATCCTGTATAACGATCCGCAGCTGCTCGTCTGCAGCAAGCCGGCCGGGCTGGTCAGTCAGCGGGCCGAAAACGGCAGAGATCTGCCATCCGCGCTCGAGGCGGCGCTGGCCGCGCAGGGAGAAAGCTGCACGCTCTATCCCGTCCACCGGCTGGACCGCGAAACGGCCGGGCTGATGGTCTTTGCCAAAACGCAGGCGTCTGCCGCGGCGCTGTCTGCGCAGATCGCGGCGGGCGGGCTGAAAAAACGCTATTTCGCCGTGCTGCGCGGCGTGCCGGAGCAGGAACGCGGCACGCTGGAGGACCTGCTGTTTCATGACCGGCAGCGCAACAAGACCTATCCTGTCAAACGCATGCGCAAGGGTGTGCATCCGGCGAAGCTGGCGTATACCGTTCTTGCCGCGCGGGAGGGGCTTTCGCTCGTGTCGGTCCGGCTCGGGACCGGCCACACGCACCAGATCCGTGTGCAATTCGCCTCGCGCAGGCTGCCGCTCTGGGGCGACGGCAAGTATGGCGGCGGGCCGGGCGCGCTTGCGCTCTTTGCCTGCGGCCTGACCTTCACGCATCCGGCGACCGGCGAGCTGCGGACCTTCCATGCGCTGCCCGATCCGGCAGCCGCGCCGTGGGACCGCTTTGCGGCGGAGCTGACGGCGTCCGAAACGGAATAATGCAAGCGGAACCGGCGACGTGCTTTGACAGAGCATGCCGCCGGTTTTGGATTTGTTCACAGATTCTTTCTTGCGTGCGCACAGGGAATGCGATATAATACAATAGAAAAAGAAAAAGGAAAGAGGTGAGCGCCGTGTATGAAAACCTGCCGCGTCTGCGCAAAAAGGCGATGCAGCTGCCGCTGACGCCGGGCGTCTATCTGATGAAAAACAAAAAGAACGAGATCATTTACGTCGGCAAGGCGAAGGCGCTCAAAAACCGCGTCAGCCAGTATTTCGGCTCGCAGAATACGCACGGCGTCAAGGTGCGCCGCATGGTGGAAAACGTGGAGGATTTCGACTATATCCTCTGCGACAGCGAATTCGAGGCCCTTGTGCTCGAGTGCTCGCTGATCAAGCAGCACGCGCCGAAATACAACATCCTGCTGAAAGACGACAAGGGCTATCATTATATTAAGATCACGCACGACGGCTGGCGCGATTTCCGCGCGGTCAAGCAGCGGCTGGAGGACGGCGCGGACTATATCGGCCCTTACACCGGCAGCTACGGCGTGACAAATTCCGTGGACGCCGCAAAAAAGATTTTTCGCCTGCCCCAGTGCGGCAAGAAATTTCCGCGGGACTTCAACAAAGGCCGCCCCTGCCTGAATTTTTATCTCGGCCAGTGCAGCGCGCCCTGCGCCGGCAAATGCACCGAGGCGCAGCATGAGGAGGCCGTGGAGCAGGCCCTTGCCTTTATTGTCAACGGCTCCGGCCCTGCGATCGAAGCGCTGACCGCGCGCATGGAGGAAGCGGCGGAACGGCTGGAATTTGAAAAGGCCGCGAAGCTGCGCGACCGCATTCAGGCGATCCGCAAGGTCAATGAGAAGCAGAAGGTCGTTGCCGCCTCCAAGGAGGAGCAGGACGTCTTCGCCCTCGTCAGCGCGGGGGACGGCGAAACGCCGAAGGCCTGCCTGTCCGTGCTGCGGTTCCGGGAAGCCCGGCTGTTTGACAGCGAGCATTTCATCCTCGATCTGCCGGAGGATCTGCCGCAGGCGCGGCATGAGCTGCTGCGCAGTTACTATATGATGCGGGACTTCGTCCCGCGCCGCGTTGCCGTGGACGGACCGGTGGAGGAGGCGGAGCTGCTGGCCGAATGGCTTTCCTCGCTGGCCGGACGGAAGGTGACGATCGCCGTGCCACAGCGCGGAGAGCAGCATCAGCTGATGGAAATGTGCCGCAGCAACGCCGCGCAGAAGCTTGCGCTCTATCTCGGCCGCAGCGGCAGTTCCACCGCCGCGCTCGACGAGCTGGGCACCCTGCTCGGGCTGAAAGCGCCCCCGCAATATATTGAATCCTATGATATCTCTCATACGCAGGGCAGCCACAACGTCGCGGGCATGGTCGTTTTCAAGGACGGCCGGCCCTATCGCAAGGCCTATCGCCGCTTCTCGATCAAGGGCTTCACCGGGCAGGATGACTACGGCTCCATGGCGGAGGTGCTCGAACGCCGCATTCTGCGCTATTTTGAAGAAAAAGACAGCGGCGAGGGCTTCGGCCGCCTGCCGGATCTGATCCTGCTTGACGGCGGGCAGGGGCAGATCAACGCCGTGCTCCCGCTTCTGGAAAAATATCAGCTGGATATTCCGCTGTTCGGCATGGTCAAGGATTCGCATCACCGCACCCGCGCCATTGCCCGCTCCGGCGGCGAAATCGCGCTGACCTCCCGCCGCGCGGCGTTCACGCTGGTTTCCACCATTCAGGATGAGGTCCATCGCTTCGCGATCGGCTATCACCGGAGCAGCAGCAAGAAGGCCGCTCTCTCCACGACGCTGACCGGCATCGAGGGCGTCGGACCCGCCCGCGCGAAAGCGCTGCTGCGGCAGTTTAAAACGGTCAAGGCGATCGCGGCAGCCTCCGAAGCGGAGCTGGCCGCCGTCAAAGGCATGAGCAAGCCGGCGGCTGCGTCTGTCTTTGCCGCGTTCCACCCGGAGGAAACCGCTGCAGGCGGGAAAGCGGACAATTGAAATTGTGTTTGCAAAAAATTATTCATTTGTTCACAATTTTCCTTGACAATCGTTTATAATAAATGCGATAATAGTAAAAATACCAAAATTTACGGTTCGGAGGAACGCCATGAGAGTGATCACGGGCAGCGCCAGAGGCATGACGCTCAAAGCGCCCGAGGGTCTGGCAACCCGCCCCACCGCCGAAAAGGTCAAGGAGGCCGTTTTCAGCGCGCTGCAGTTCGAGATCGAAGGGCGGCGCGTGCTGGATCTCTTTGCCGGGTCCGGGCAGATGGGCATTGAAGCGCTCAGCCGCGGCGCCGTCAGCGCCGTGTTTGTGGATGCGGATAAAACCGCCGCGCGCATCATCAAAGAGAATCTGCAAAAGACGCGGCTGCTGCCGCAGGCCACGGTGATGCAGACGGATGCGCTGGCCTATCTTCGCATGTGCGCCGGGGTGTTTGATCTGGCGTTTCTGGATCCGCCGTATGCCGTCGGGCTGCTGCAAAAGGCGCTTGCGGCCGCGGAACCGCTGATCGCCGAGGGCGGCGCGGTCGTCTGCGAGCATCCCGCGACAGAGACGCTGCCGGATGCGGTCGGTCTGCTGCGCGCGGACCGGCGCTATCAATACGGCAAAACGGCGGTGACCGTGTTTCGAAAAGGAGGGGTCTTATGAAAATAGCCGTTTGTCCCGGCAGCTTTGATCCGGTCACGATCGGCCATGTGGACGTTATCCGGCGCGCGGCGAAGCTTTTTGACCGCGTGGTGGTCGTGGTGATGACCAATTTCAACAAACCGACCAGCTATTTCACCGCCGAGGAGCGCGTGGATCTGCTGCGGCGCAGCCTGACGGAGGTCGAAAACGTCACGGTGGAGACTCACAGCGGCCTGCTTGCGGAATACTGCCGCGAAGTCGGCGCCTGCGCGGTGGTGAAGGGCCTGCGCGCGGTGTCGGATTTCGAATACGAATTCCAGCAG
>JAFWCS010000050.1 GCA_017534365.1 Clostridia bacterium
CAACGGCGGTTATTTATACCTCCACGCGCCCGCTGCCCGGGTCGATGCGCAGGATCTGCTCCTGCGTGCTGTGCGGCGCGTCATAGGAAAGATAGATCTGCCCCGCATGAACGGAGCCGCCCTGGATGCGGTTAATCGTTTCCTGCAGCTGCAGCGTGCCGAGAAACTCCATGGAATCCAGATCATAGCAAAGCAGCTCGTTGACGTCGCTGAATTTTGAGGTATACAGGATCCGTTTCTCGCGGTCAATCGCGCACCAGGGGATCCCGTCGGTCAGATACTCGCTCGTCAGGTCATAATAAATCCCCGTGTAATCCAGCGTATCGCAGCTGTAAAGCAAAATAAAGTTGTAAGCGTAGCCCTCGCCTTCGATCGGCGCATAGATCAGCCCGTCAGCGCAGTCGATCCCGCCGATATGATCGCTGCCGTAACGCTGCGTAAATTCTTTCGGCACAGCATTGGACTTTTTCTTCAGGCAACGCATCTGCAGATCGAATTTCGCCAGCCCAGTGAAATGAACGGCCGTCATTGCGCCGGAGCAGTAAAAATAATCGCCGTCACAGCAAAGGCCCTGCGCAGAAAACATGGATGTGACGGGATCCAGCTTTTCTTTGCGCGCGATTTCAAATGCGCCGTCGACCTCGCTTACGCCGAGGCCGAGCAGATAAGTGAAAACGAGGGAAAGGGTTGTAAAAAAAGACAGGATTTTTTCCATCGGACGGCTCCTTTCAGTCTATCCAACGCAGGATCGCATCCAGCGCCGTGAAATCTCCGCAGATCGCGTCGGCGCCTGCTTTGACCAGCCGCGCGCGTTTGACGGGATTCACGCCGCAACGATGCGCTTCATCCGTTGCGGCGCCGAGCGTGAAGGCGCCGGCCCGGCTGCCGAGCGCGATTTCGACCTTGCCGTCGCCGATAACAAACAGCTCCTCGCCCGAAAGCTGCGCCTGCGTAAACAGTTGCCGGAGCACCGCTTCCTTCGAACACGCGGCCTGATGCGCGGGAGCGCCGGCGATCAGCGTGAATTTGTCCTTGACGCCGAGCAGCGCCGCTTCCTGCAGCACGTCTTCGTGATCGGTGCCGCTGGCAAGATAAAGCGCGATCTTCCGCTGCCGCAGCGCATCGATGAATTCAGCCGCGCCGGCAATGCGATAGTCCTCCGGCTGTGCGGTTCCTGCAAGCAGCGCCTGTTTTTTGTGCGCAATCATATCCGTCAGCCGCCGATTGTATTCTTCTTTATACCACCAGGGGTCCCGCCGGATTCCGCAGCGCGCCGCAGCCTGATCGGCCAGCCACTGCATCTGATAGATCGTCTGGATGCCGGTCGATTCGTCGATATATCTGTCAACCTCCGCGCGCAGCGCTTCGTCCGGCGTCTCTTCATTTGAAAGGAATTCCAGCATCATCGGTCCCATGACCTGCTCCCAGCCGCAGCGCAGCGTGGAGATCGTGCCGTCAAAGTCAAAGACAGCGGCGCGGATGCGGCCGGCGGGGCGCTTCGCGGAGTGCATGATCTGAAAGTTTTGTTCCATCGGTCATCCTTCTTTTTCTGCCGTCTGCAGCAGCTCTGCCGGCTTTGCCGTGCCGGTCATACCGATCTTCTTCACTGTCACAGCGCAGGCATGATTTGCGAATGCGACCGCATGCGGACCGGGAATCCTTGCTGCGTATGCGGCGCAGAAGGCAGCAAGAAACGTGTCGCCCGCGCCGACCGGATCCACCGGGGGGCGGACCTGCTTTGCGGGGATCCGGATCGCCTGCCTGTTTTCACACCAGACCGCGCCGTCTGCGCCGACCGTGACGATCGCGGGCGCGCCGTTCTTCTCAGAAAGCGCCAGCGCGGCTGCCTCCGGGTCGTTCGTCGGCAGTCCGGTCGCTGCGGCAGCCTCCACGTCGTTTGGCTTGACAATGGCAGAGGCGTAAAGCGCGACCCGGTCGCGGCTGTCTACGATCACGGGTTTGCATTTTGCGATTTCATTGAGCCGCGCGCGCACTGCGGGCGTGATCACGCCGTATTCCAGCTGATCGCAGACGGCGATGACATCGTCCTGCGCCGCGGCCGCATCCAGCAGCCGCAGCAAACGGCCTTCCGTTTCGGGAGCAAGCGTCGCGTAATTTTCAAAATCCAGGCGCGGATCCTCATACACAACGTCCGAGATCCCGGCGCGCATGGGCTTGCAATAGCAGGGGGTTACGCGGGTTTTTTCAATGAGCACGCCGCTGTCGTCAATACCGGCTTCCATCATGCACCCGCGCAGCAGAAAGCCACGCCAGTCGTCGCCGATGACGGAAAGCGGATGGATGGCGCCAACGCCGAGCGCAGCGAGATTGGCGGCGACGTTGCCGCCTCCGCCGAGCGCATAGCGTTCCTGCGTGACCGGCAGGGGATGGTGCGGCGTTTCGCGCGAAAGGCGGCTTTTTTTCATATCCGCCAGCCAATAGA
>JAFWCS010000445.1 GCA_017534365.1 Clostridia bacterium
CCGGCAGCGCGCTTCTGTTTCGTTATATGAGGTTGACCGCGAACGCTGTTTCCTCCGCCTTGACCCTGCGGTCCCACCAGCCGATAAAATGATCGATACGCATTTTATAGGAGCCGTTCATTTTTGCCAGCGGGATCTGACCGCAGCGCTTCATGCGGTCGATCGTGCTGCGCGACAGGCCGGTGATTTTCATCAGATCCGGGATCGTCAGAAAAAAGCCGTAGCCCGCGAGCAGCGCGTCAAACATCATCTGCTTTTCCTGATCGCGGTAAGATTATTGCATCGGGTTCGTTTGGGGTACGCTGTTGGTAATTGCGGCGGCAGACACCTTCCTTTCATTCCTGTGCCGGCTGCGGTTTTTCGTTCCGCTGCGGCGGCTGCTTGTTTTTAATTTCCTGTTGTTTCTGCCCGAGCTTTTCGAGGACGGAGCCGGGAAACGATGTTTTCGATATCCTCGTCCGTCAGATCGACATGGCCGTTTTCTGCGAGCAGGGTTCGCAGGTCCTCGGGTGTAAATTGATTGACGATCAAATCAGTCCTTTCTGTTTTGGATTTGAGAGTGGCAAAATCGGGTAAGCACGCAGTGCGCAGGACAGCGTCCTGTTGAGCCGCAGGCGAGTTTTGTCCGGACGCGCTGACGGCCCGGACCGCACGGATATCATATTCTGAAATATGATATAGAAGTGCGCCTTCGTCCTGTTCCCGCCCGAAGGTATTTACCGCTTTTTCAATCCGTCATGTTTCCGTCATCTCCCGCGAAATCGTTTTTGCGAAATCCCGTGTTTTGTCCCTTCAAGGGAATAGCCCGCCATACGTTGCAAATGACCTTTCTGTTTTCAAAAAAATTTTCAGAAAATCCGAAATGCGTTGAAAACAAAGGAAAGATTATTTGAAAAAGTTTTCAATTCTTCATCGGATCGGCTTGATTTGGCATTGATCTGTTTTGAAAAACGAGAACCGTCATATCATGATTGGATAGTTTCGAATTGCGTTTTCTATCGTTTTGCTTACGGATACTCTGCGATCAAACATGACCATTTCATTTTGCTTCACCCCCTTCGATGGAATAAAAAAAGAACGCACTCAACAGAGCAGATTTCAACCGTTCGGTTGTCTGCTTCTGCCGAGGGCGTTTCCGCGTATGTCCGGTATTAACCTTGTCGGCGACAACGCTGTGCGTGTATGGATTTACTGTCGCGTCCGTCAGCCGGGCTTTCGCCCCGCCTCGCCGGTTACCACAAGCCGTTTACAGCGCCGCCATCGTCATTCAGTTTTTGATTGCAATGATGATCAGAAATCGTTCTGACGCAAAGCAATGATAGCACAAATGTTCGATTGTGTCAACAGAAAAGAGAAAAATATTTCGATTTTTTTCTGTCAAGCCCGAAAGAGGTACAAAATCGTACCTCTTTTGGGCGTCTGCGATCTTTTTGCCGAAACGGATTGAAAAAAGCTTGACTTGTTGCTATAATAATTCTGTATATATATATTTTATAATTCCTGAATTTAAATACGAGGGAGTTGGAATTATGTTTGATCAACAAAATTTTAAAGATGCATTAACCGCATACAAACGTGACTTCGTTCCTATCCAGTGGATCAAAAATGACGAAAAATACAAATGGGTAAGAACGCTGGATTTAAACTGTGAATTTTCAAAGATAGCCGCTCAATTAGACGCAATTGTAATGGAGTATTTCGGAGAACAGCATGAATAAAGAATACCGTGACCTGACCCCCGAAGAAAAGCGCGCAGATCTGTTTCTTCGCCAGAAGCGCACGTTGGATCTGTTTCTTGAGCGGCGGGCCATATCGAAAGCGCAGTATGACAAATCGCTCGGGGATCTGACGGAAAGATGGAAATGGAATGCGAGCTGCGTGAGCTGAACGCAGAGCAATACTGATATTTTCACCATTGTCACGCTTTTAGAGCTTGAAATCCCTTGCATATCAAGGGAACCGGGATTTCCCAAAAGCGTGACAAGGAATCTGTAAACAGAGGGAACCCACAGATGTTTTCTGTTTGCAAACAACTGATCAAGGAGGAATTCGTTTTGAAATGCATCAAATGGATTTTCGCAGCTATGGTACTTATGATTTTGATCGGAACCCTCCCTGCGTTTGCGCTCGATTCTCTTGATCAGACCGCGCGCATTGTTGACACGGTTTATCCGACCGACGACGTGGTTGTGGCGGATATTATCGCCACGCAGGCGCCGTATAATGTCGATGCTACCGGCCAAACGGACTGCACCGCCGGTTTGCAGCGAGCCCTTGATGACTGTGCGGCGAACGGCGGCGGAACGGTGTTTCTGCCGATCGGACGGTATCTGGTAACCGGGAACATTTATATCAGGCAGTTTGTCACCTTGCGCGGCGACTGGCAGGATCCGGATACGGGAGCGGGTTACGGAACGATGATTATTGCGCGTCCTGAAAGCACGGATGCAAAATGCCCGGCGTTATTCGACGTGGGTGCGAGCGGCGGCGCAGTCGGTTTGACCGTCTGGTATCCCGACCAGCATCTGGATGACGTCAAGCCCTACCCTTACACGTTTTATGTCAACGGCGACAGGGATTATATGCAGCATACGCTTCATAATATTACTCTGCTTAATTCTTACAGAGGCGTCGGCCTGTGTTCCGTTTGTGAAGACGGCATTTATCAATGTCATGAGCTCACAACGATTGACAATGTGAAAGGAACCTGCCTTTATGAAGGCCTCAATTCCTTCAACTGCGCCGACGTTGACGTTTACAAAACGTTTTATCTCAATAACAAATACTGGATCGAAGCCGGAGAAGCATATAACGCGCCTGCAAAAGAAGAGCTTGACGCCTACACAAGAGCCAACGCGACGGGCATGCTGCTCGGCGACCTGGAATGGCCTGAGATCGCGGATATCAAGATCAGCGATTGCAAATACGGGATCCATCTGGTCAAGGGCATCCGCGTGCAGTTTAACGCCTCGTTCTATAAGACCGAGGTCCTGAACTGCGACTATGCCTATTATGCGGAGAAAGACGCCGTCTGGGCGCGCGGGGCAAACTGGGGCGTCAGCTTTGCGCAAAGTGTGCTGGAAGGCAGCAAATACGCTGCTTACTATATGGGCAAAGCGATCCTCGAATTGCATAACGTTTCCGTCAACGGCGCCGTCCTGGTGCGAAATCTGCAAAAAACAACTTCTTCACCGATTGAAATTCCGCTTGACAAAACCTGCGTGAAACCGGCATCTGTCCTCTATACCGTTCAGGCTGACCGAACGGGCAGAACAGACGCTTCCGCTGCTGTGCAGCAAAAACTGGATGCTGCCGCAGCCACGGGCGGCATTGTTTATCTGCCGGGCGGCATGTATCGTTTTGCATCCCCTGTGACCGTTCCCGCAGGCGTGGAACTGCGAGGTTCCTCCTCCGTCGCGACCAGAGATCTGGCCGGCAACAGCAGCGGCACGCTCATTCTGTCCTTTTACGGCTGCGAAGAAAACGACCGTCCGCTTGTCACGCTTGCAGGCAACGGCGCCGGCGTAAGGGGCGTGCGGTTTGACTATCCCGGAAACGCGCCTGTGCAAGGCAGCGCTTTCTACCGTGAAACGTCACCCTGCATTTTTTCGGATGCTGATGACGTTTATGTTGTCAACAGCTATATCACGTTAGCCGCAGTCGGCGTGAAACTGGAAGGCTGCTCCAACGCTTTTATTAAACGCCTTATCGGCTGCTGCTACGAATCCATGCTCGCATTGCATGATTGCGAATCTCCGTGGGTGGAAGCAACCTTGCAAAACGGCAATACCGTCACCCGCAACGGTTACGCAAAAACCGGCCTGCCTGAGCTTCAGGGCCGTCTGAACGAGTCTTTGATTTTCGACGTGCTGTTCAATCCGATTCTCAAACAGACCTGCACTTATATTGACATCAGCAACAGCAATGACGTCACGATTTTCAACACCTTCATTTACGGCGCGAAGCATTATCTGCGCGCGTCAGATTCGACGCTGATACTTGTAAACGTCGGGTATGACGGCAACAACGGCAGCGCGCCCGCGCTTGAACTGTCAGGCGGCAATATTCTCATTCTCAACAGTATGCGATGTGAAGGAAAGATGTATCAAATCGAAAAAGAAACGGCGTACCAATCCTATAACAGCATGCTGATCACCGGCGCATGCAAAGAATATTTCGTAATGAAAAATCTGTCGTTTGCTCAGCTGGGTATGCCGGAAAGAATCAATCTGCTGTTCCAGCCTGCTTTCCGTGCGCTTGCCTTCTTTGAAAAACTAGTGTTCAACCTGTTCCATTGAGCAGCGACCGCTTCG
>JAFWCS010000051.1 GCA_017534365.1 Clostridia bacterium
GGCAGATCCACAGGCCCTTTACGCCGTAGCGATCCGCGAGCCGGCAGGCCGTGCGCGTGTCGATCAGCCAGGAGCCGACAACCGCGGGATACCGCCCGAAGACCTCCTTGTATTTCCGCATGGCCTCGTCGATCAGCGCGTCGCGCTGCGCCGGCGGATATGCCATCGAAAAGCCCGGCCGGATATGCCAGTCCCATTTCCAGCCGTTTTCGCTTTCATAGGGCAGGCCGCAGGCCGTGGTCAGCGGCTCCACGATCTCATACCACAGGCCAGTTTCCGTGCGCGCGCCGGCGTTTTCTATAAAAAGATTGACGTAGGCTTCATCGCAGAGCGCGTCATATTGCAGCAGAAAGGTGTTCGGCACCTGCAGCGCGTTGACCAGCTCCAGCTGTTTCCGCGTCGTTTCAAACAGCAGCTTGTCCGTCTCGGGGTCCCGCGGTTCGCACTGCCGCGCAAAATTCATGACGTTGACTGATTTCATCGGTCGCTCCATATAAAAAACATCCTTCCTGTTCGGATCCCGCTGCCGCCGGCAGCCGGTCAGTCATCTTCCCGCACCGTAAACTGCCGCTCCCCCTCGACGGCGGGGATCGATGCGGCGGTCATGGCCTCGATCATGATATAGGTCCCGCGCTCGATGGCAAGGAGCACCTGATCGATCTGCGCCTCGGTGCCCTGGATCTCCATGGAGACGCCGCCGTCGAAGTCGTTGCGCACCCAGCCGGTGGCGCCGACGGCGTTGGCCGCGTGGACCGCGCGCCAGCGAAAGCCGACGCCCTGCACGCTGCCGGCAAAATGCAGCGCGCGGCGGACCACGGTGCCGTCATCCGGCCTGTCGCCCATGTTTGTTTTCAAATCCATCTTTGTTCCGAATGCATAGGCAATCACGCCCGCAGGGTGCGGATCTCGCCGTCGACCACGGCGGCAAGCGCTGCGTCCTGCCGCAGGTTGACAAAGCGGATCCCCCGGGCGGGATAAAAGAGAAAGACCGAACGGGTCGGGGTCGCCGCGTCGGACAGCACGCTGTAGCGGCCGCCTTCATAGACCAGCGCCGCGCCGTTTTCGATGCAGACGGACGGGTACGCGGCCTTCTCCGCTTCGTAGGTGTAAGACCGCCAGCCGATGCTGTCGTAGTGCGGCGTGAGGCAGAAGGGCAGCAGACCCGCGCAGTTGTAGTACGCAAAGCCGGGCGCCGTCCCCACAAAGGGGCCGTGGGCAATGATGCGGAAGGTTTCCGGCTCGGTGTCATCCCAGCCCTTGTCCGCCCAGCACATAGCGCCGGAGCTGAAGCCCATCAGGACGGCGCCGCGTTTCAGCGCGGCGTCCGCCGCCTCGAAAACGCCCTTTTCGGACCAGTTTTCAGTCAGAAATTTCAGACTGCCGCCGGTGGCATATACGATATCCGCCCAGGCGAATTTTTCCGCGGCTGCCTGCGCCGTCTCCTTGCTGACCAGCAGCACGTCGGTGTCACAGCCCGCGGCGGCAAACCGGGTGAGGATGGCGTCGTTCTCCGCGTATTCGTCATGGCTTGCCGTGGGAACGAACAGCATATGCGCACGCGCTTTCCCGACGTGGGCAAGGCT
The DNA here is from genome assembly GCA_017534365.1 of Clostridia bacterium. Classification (GTDB taxonomy): domain Bacteria; phylum Bacillota; class Clostridia; order Oscillospirales; family Acutalibacteraceae; genus CAG-177. The sequence continues at coordinate 1,584 of JAFWCS010000051.1, forward strand.
GCGCTCCAGAATGGGGCGGAAGGTCTCGTCCGAATTGAATCCGCCGCCGATGGCGATGATCATGCCGTCCGGATAGGCCGCTTTGCTCGCGGCGGTGAACCGGTCGATCTCCTCCTCCGAATAGTATCGTTCGGCGCCGTGGGGGAACAACCCGCCGAAAAAGCCGGTCACGATGCTCAGCAGCAGCGCAAGCGCTTTAAAAAACAGTTGCAGTTTTTCCATACGTTCGACCTCCCTGACCGGCGGCTGAACCGCCGCCGTTTTGATTTGTGCGCGTTCATTATAGCATAAACCCCGGCCGATTTCAAATCAGGAAATCCGGCGCTGTGATCCATCGGGCGTCAGCGCTTTCGATCCGCGCGGACCGTGATCCTGAAAGCCGATCCCCCCCCCGGGGTCCATACGACAGCAGCTTTCAAGGAACCGGCGGCACCGGGCAAAGCAGTTCCGGAAAAACAACAGGAGCTTCAGCCCGAAAGCGCAGAGGGGGCCGCCCTGTTCGCGGAGATAACGCTCCAGGGCAGTCGGTCTGTTTTCTTCATGGTAACCGTTGTTGTCTTTGTAGACGCGGACGTAGTCGATCAGCCATTCAATGGGATACGCGGTTTCAGCCGAAGCCCACCCGCTGAAATCGGAATTGAGATACATGGACAGGATCATGCACATCCTGTATTGCGGGGATTCTGCCGTTTCGGCAACCGGTTTGCCGTCAACGTAAAACGTGATGCCCTCCGGCCTCCAGTCCATGGCGTAGGTGTGGAAGCTGTTGACGTAATCCTCCGGGGCGCCGTCCAGCGCAGCGTGACCGGCCCACTCCCTGAGATTCGGATCGTCCCATGCGTGGACCCGTGGTTCGATCCTTCCCGGAGCTTTGAAAAAGGTTTCAAATATGTCGATTTCACCGTTCTGCCGGGATTCCGTGCCGTCAGGCAGCGCGTCATCCTGCGTCCCGATGAGCCACCAGGACGCATACCCGCCGCCGCCCGTATCGGGCAGTTTCATGCGCATCTCAAAGTAGCCGTACTGTGTTGCGTAGCCCTCAAACGGCGTCACGTCCTTCTGCTGGCTGCCTGCGGAATGCAGATGGTTTTTCTCCCAGGTCTGGATGCCGTTGGCGATCCATAAAAGATTGCCGGGATCCGCCGAACCGGGCCGTCCGCCGAAATAATCGGGGGAATCCTTTGCGATGAACAGGTTCAGGCATCCGTCCCTGATCTCATACCTGGCGGAAGCTCCGGCCTCACTGGCTGTGCAATGGGGAAGATACTGCGGCAGCCAATGCGCGGCGTCGAGGATGCCGTCATTGAATTCCGCGCTGAAATCAAGGGTGTAACCCTCCTTTTCCGGGGCCGGATCATCGGCAAACGCTGCCGGCGGCGAACCGGCGAGCAGGGTCAGAATGAGCAGGAACGCCGTCAGTTTTCTGGTCATAGCGCGTGCTCCTTTCGTGCGAATTCCAGCTTTTGAACGAACTGCAACCCTATTATATACCATTTTTATACAACACGCAAGAAAAACGATGCGTGCAACGGCGGGGTCTCGTCCACCGGTATCGGGGAATGGCGGCTCATGTTTCAGCGCTGCGTTCAATCGCCTTGCCGATAAATGCCGCTGTGCCGGGGGCGCGGCGGTCCAGATTTTGCCGGAAGCGTTCGTCGGCCGTGTACATCTGCCCGAGACCGGAGAGGATCTCGTCCGTGCAGGTGTAGAAATGCGCGGTGATATAGGCCTGCAGGTCGCGCACCAGCGCCTGCGCTTCGGCGGAATCCGGCGCGGCGCCGCTTTGCATGCAGACCGCGAAGTCATCCATGATGCGCTCCATTCCCGCGGCGGCTTCGTGCAGCGCGGCAGGATCTCGTCCGGCGTTGGCGGCGTATTCCGCATAGGCCGCCGTGCCGCCCCAGCGTTCGCGCACCTCGTCCTTATACTGTTCAAACCGGCTGTTGTCAAATGCGTCCATCACGATTTCTCCCTTCATGGCGGCGTCCAGCGCGGCGATCAGCCGTTCCAGTCGCTCTTTTTTGAGGATCAGCAGCTGCTTTTGCGCAGCAAAGGCTGCCGTTTTGTCATACTCCGGCGCGGAAAGGATCTCCGCAATGGCGGCCAGCGGAAAATCCAGCTCCCGATAAAACAGGATCTCCTGCATGCGCAGCAGGGAACGGTCGTCATAAAACCGATAGCCGGTCCGTGCATCCACAGCTGCCGGCTGCAGGAGACCGATCTCGTCGTAATAATGCAGCGTGCGCACGCTGACGCCCGTCAGCGCCGCAAACGCCTTGATCCGCATGCGCATGCGCTCACCTCCGAACCCAGTATATACTATGACGCAGCGTCAAAGTCAAGAGGATCGCTCGTTTTTTTCAGTGTACTTTTTCTGCTTCTTCCGTTCACTTTCGGCAAAATGCGGCCGGATGACGGGATCGGCGACGAGGTCCTTGTTTGTTCCGCATACGATCCGCCTCAAAGCCTGACAAGCGCCGGCGACCGCAGGGAGAAGGATGATCCTGGTGCCGTGCCTTTTCTGCCTCGTGAATTCTTCAATAAACAAACAAAACAGGTGTGATCCGGTTGCCTTTATTATCCTGATATGCTACACTTCTGTTGAGGTGATTTTGTGAAAATGCAAAAATTCCTGTCTGTTTTCCTGGCAGCCCTGTTTCTGGTTTCCGGTTTTTCGGTATCGGTCCACGCTGCGGGGATCGGCGCCTGCACCCACATGGCACAGGGCCGCGACCGGGCGCAGACCTGCGCCGCTGCCGTGAACGCCAACGTGCCGATCGTGCGCGACGAGGTGCACTGGTGGACCGTGGAACCCGTGAAGGGACAGCTCTCATTCCCCGAACGCGCGCGCTGGGTTGAATCAGCAGCTGAACACGGCATCCGGTGCCTTGTGGTCCTGAGCTACGGCAATCCGATTTATGAATTCGGCAAACCGTCGCAAGCCGATCTCGACGCCGGCGCCGCCCGGGACTGCACCATCCCCGTGCGGGACGGCGATCCCGAAACGACGGCGGACGACGAATACTTCGACGCCTATCTTCGGTATGTGGATTTCGTTTCGAGAACACTGGCCAGCAAGGTTGCGGCGTATGAAATCTGGAATGAGCCGGATCTCAGATACTTTAATACCAAGGACGCAACCGCCGCGGAGTATACCGAACTGTTGAAAGCGGCATACAGCACGATCAAGCGCAACGACCCGGACGTGACCGTCCTGGGCGGCGCGATCGCACTGCAAACGGATTTCATTGA
>JAFWCS010000446.1 GCA_017534365.1 Clostridia bacterium
AGACGCTGTGAGGTGCGCAATGGGAAAGATCATTCTGCGGCTGGACCGCGTGATGGCAGATCGCAAGGTCAGCCTGAAGGAGCTGTCTGACAAGGTGGGCGTCTCCAACGTCAACCTCTCCAAGATGAAGACCGGCAAGATCAGCGCGATCCGCTTCTCTACGCTGGAAGCGATCTGCAACGCGCTGGACTGCCAGCCGGGCGATCTTCTCGAGTATGACCCTGACGCGGTGGAATAAAACCGAAACCGAGCCCCCGGAACCAATTCGGTTCCGGGGGCTGATTTCTTGTCAAATGTTTTATTTTGTTCTGCGCCGGCAGGTATAAGTCCCGGCAGCCAGCGGGATGCGGTCCGCGCCGTCCGTGCTGCGTTCCGGCTCCGCCGAGAAGACCCAGCCCGCAGGCAGGGTGATGCGGCCGGTGGCGGCGTCGGGCGCTTCGATGCGCAGCGTGACGTCCTGCGCCGTCCGTTCCCAGCGGACGAAGACCCGGCCGCAGGGCGCGTCATAGAACGCCTCGGCAAAGGTGAGCGTCTCAAGGAAATCGGGGCAGATCTCGAAGTCCGCCGGCGATTTTCCGCAGGGATTCACACGCAGGCCTGCCACCCGCTGGATCATCCAGCTTTCGATGTCGCCGAAGAAGTGATGGTTCAGCGAATTGGGCGTGTCCGCGTCCTCGTCGGGCAGGAAGTCCTCGGGCAGCGACGTCATGCCGCGCCGGACAAACATGCCGTAGGAGGGGTAGTCCGTGCGCGTGATCATGCGGCAGGCCAGCGCGCCCAGCCCGCAGTCGGACAGCACGTGGAAGATCACGCGCAGGCCGAGCATGCCGCAGTCCAGATGATCGCCGGCGTCGTGGATGATCGCCTCCAGCACCTTTGCCGCCTGCGGCCGTTCGGCGCGGTCAAAGACGCCGTAATACAGGCACATGGCCTGTGCCGTCTGGCAGCGCGGACGCACGGTCATGGACGTGAAGTCAATGTATTCCGCGCGGATGGCGGCACGCAGCCCGTCATAGAGCGTCTGCGCAAACTGCCGGTGCGCTGCATAGCCCAGCGCGTCAAAGAGCGCGGCGGATTTCCCGGCGATATAGAGCGACATGATCGAGCTGGTCAGCCGCACCGGGGCGATGGGATCTCCCGCGCCCTTGCCGGGCTGCAGCCAGTCGCCCAGGCCGAAATCGATCAGGCCGTCGGCGTCTCTGCGCACGGAAAGGAAGGCCAGATAGTGCAGCAGGGCGTCCGCGCAGTCCCGCGCCGGTGCCAGATCGTCGCGCAGGCGATAGAGCTGCCAGCAAAGCTCGGAGAGCACGTTGTCCCACGCCGGGCCGTTGCCCCAGGCGAAGCCCCAGCCGCCGGTCGGAATGATGCCGGGCAGGTTGCCGTCCGGCCGCTGCGCCTTGCAGATGTTGCGCAGCCATTCGCGGTAGCTCGCGTCCGGCGTCAGCGTCAGCAGCATATGCTCGGCCGAGACCGCCGCGTCGCCCGTCCAGCCGTTTTTCTCGCGGTGCGGGCAGTCCGTCGGGAAATAGAAGAAGTTTGCGCGGTCGCTGGTCTGCACCATCCGCACGAGCGTGTTCATGATCTCATCCGAGCAGCGGAAGCCGCCGCGCACCTGCAGATCCGTGCCTGCGGCCAGAAACGTCAGCGTTTCCGGCTTTGCCTGCGCCGGCGTGAGGCCGAAGACCATCGCGTAGCGGCAGCCGTAATAGCAGAAGACCGGCTCGAACACCTCGTCCTTTTCACCCTTGCAAATATAAAGCAGGGCCTGGCCGTAGCCGTCCGGATAGAAGCAGCCGGAGTTCCAGTAGGAGGGCCGGCCGTCCTGCGTCATCTGCTCGCAGAACTGGATATAGATCTGCTGGCCGGGTTCGCCGTCGATCCGCAGGCGGCAGATGCCCGCCGTGTTGACGCCGAAATCAAAGAGGATCCCTTCCTGACCGAGCTTGTTGAAGGCATATTGCGTCTTGAGCTGCATTTTTTTCGAATGATTGTAACGGTCGTCCATGCGCGCCGGGCGAACAGCGACGGGCCGAAGCTCTTCCCGCACTTTGATCGGATCCGCCGTGCAGATGCGGAATTCACCGCGCGGCTGATCCGCCCGCCGGACCGGCGTCCAGTCCGCGTCGTCAAAGCCCGGCCGATCCCAGCCCGGCAGCTCCAGATTCGCGTCATAGAAGCAGCCGCTGCGCAGATCGTCAAAGAGGATCGGGGAGGGGTGCGCCTTGAATTCCGCGCCGAGATCCACGGTCGTCTCCGTGCCGTCCGCGCCGGTCGCCGTCAGCAGCACCGCAAAGCAGGGCGCATTGCGGAAGCGGGCGATACCAAAATCCCAGATCGCGCCGCCGGGGGCGTTCTGCATGCCGTTGCCGAGCAGCAGACCGATCGTGCTCACGGGCTGCCCGGCCACAAGGTCCGTGACGTCGTAGCGGTCGAAATAGACCAGATCGTCCGGGTTGGAGATGTAGGGCGCGAGCAGGCCCTTCGTGACGTCTTTTCCGTTAATGAAGAGCATGTAAAAGCCCAGCCTGGAGACGGTCAGCTGATAGCGCTGACCGGCGGGGAAGCCGCGGTCCAGGCGGAGATAAGGCGCGGGCACGTGCGTTTCATAGGTGTTGAACGCGTCCCACGCTTTGTAAAAAACAGCGGATAACTCCATGTTGATCACCTCGCCTCCATTCTAGCAGATGCCGGTCAAAAGCGCAAGCGTTTTTTGCGCGC
>JAFWCS010000447.1 GCA_017534365.1 Clostridia bacterium
GCGCGTGTTCCCGCCGGCGAGACGAGTGCGCAGACCCCGGCATTTGAGGGCATGAAGACCGCGTCCGGCGTGACCGAATATTATTTTCGCTTTGACGGCAACAGCCTCAAGCCCGGCTATCTGATCGAGGACGCGGACCGGAAGGTGCTCTTCGAAGGCAAGATGCTCAAAAACTCCCTTGTCGGCGCGCGTGTGTTTGAGTTCAAAAACCACGTGACCGGCGTTGCTAAGGAGCACGAAGTCGGTCATACGACGACAAGTTCGATGAATGACGAATTCTTCTCCGTTTCCTCCACTTTTAAATTTGACGACGAGAGCGTCTGGGACGTGCTGCATGACAAAGGTCTGCGCCTGTCAACGAACCTGCTGAGTAAATTCCCACATCTGATTTATGACGCGACCAAAGACGGTGCGCCGTTTGCACGGATCGAAACCAGCGGCGTGTATGTTCATGAGGAGGATGAAGCGCAGCATAAGATCAATCTTCCTTCGGGCAGAATGTATTATCGTTTCTGGACGGCATCTGCGGATTTTGAAACGCTGTTCCTCACGATCTTTGCGATCTCCGAAACCGAGCAGACAATGGTGGAGTGATCCGTTTCCGCTTGAATAAAATGCGAAACCCCGCTGCGGTTCATCCATCCGCAGCGGGGTCAAAGTTTCTTCTGTCAGTTTTTGAATTTCAGATCCGCGTAGATCGGGAAATGATCCGACGTGAAGCGCCCGTCGACGCCTTTGGTAACCGTGCGGTAGGCTGCGGCTTCAAAGGCGTCAGAAAGCAGCACAAAATCAATGTAGTAATCTGCCTTGAGCGCGGGATCCTTTCCGGCGTGAAAAGTGCCGTAGGTGAGAACGTCCGCGGCCGTGAATCGCGCGTCTGCGAGGTCCCGCGTCATCGTCGCGTAGGCTTCGCCTTCGTTTGTGGTGTTCATATCCGCCGTGAAAACGATCGGAAGCGCGGCAAAATGCTCCTTGATGAACCGTGTGACGATCAGTGCGCCCTGCACGCGCGCCTCCTCGGAAACGTGATCATAATGCGTGTTGACGTGCACGAAAACGTCTCCCGTCCGGCGGTCTTTGAGCTTGGCCCAGGTGCAGATCCGTTTGCAGGCGGCCCCGGGCCCGAAGGACGGCGTATCCGGCGTTTCCGAAACCCAGAAGTTGCCGCTGTCGATCAGCTCGAATCTGTCTTTCAGATAGAAGATGGGGCAGGATTCGCCCGCTTTCAACGGGGAACTGCCGTTCTCCCGTTCAACGCCGACCCAATCATAGAGCGGAAGCTCCCTGTTCAGCGCTTTCATCCATTCCGGCGTCGCTTCCTGTATGCCGAGAGAATCCGGCATAACCTCCTTGATCTGCCGCACGGAGATCCCGATCCGATCCCGCACTTCGACGCCGTTGACGTCGCCGCAGCGGATATTGTAGGACATGATGCGCAAAGTGCCGGGCTTCTGCGCCTTGGCAGCGATGCGGGGGAAATCATATTGCTCGCAGGAATCGGCGAATTCCTTGTCGCTGAATGATGAAAACAGAGACGTAAGCGCCATGAAAAAAACCACCACTCTTTTCAGTATGAAAATCAACATTGTAATTCACCCGCTTTTCCGGTTTTTCGCAGGGATTGCGATTTCACTTTATCATAATTTTTCGCAGATTTCAATCTTTTTTGAAAAATCGTCATACCTACTACAGGCATCTTAA
>JAFWCS010000448.1 GCA_017534365.1 Clostridia bacterium
ACAGAAGCGTTATTTTATTGAGGGTTTCCAGGGAAGCAATGTCCTTTGCTATATCCTGCTGCATGAAAGACGCTATTGCCGAAGAACTTCATCGGTTATGTATACTATACTGATGATGAAGAACAGGTAGAAGTAGTATCTTTTGCCTTCCCGTTTATCAAGCTGTTTCTGCCTTTTTGCGATCTCTTTCTCAATTTTCACGGGATCCTTGTCTTTTTTCATGGCGAACCTCCGCTTTCTTTTTTTGAACATAAACATTATACCAAATATTCCGCGCAGGTCAATACGCTCGGGCCAAATACTGCGCACAATGCAGCGCGTGTTTCTTTCCAAACTCTTTTTGAATGGAGGCGCTCAATGTCTGAAAAAAATGCCGCAGAACCGTTTTTTCGTGCGGAAGCGCACGGGAGCGGAGAAAACGCCGGATGCGGATGAAATCGTGGTTGAATCATCAGGATTTTTATGATACAATGACTGCGGAAACCTGTCCGTTCACGGCAACGGCCGGCCGGGACCGGATCGCTTGTCCCCCCGGCAGCGGGAAATGCGCAGGGAAATGTAATTTAACGATAAAACAATTTCAAGGCAAAGGAGAATGATTCATGAAAAGGTTTTTATGCGGAATGCTCAGTGTGATGCTGCTGCTCGGCATCTGCGGCGGAATGCCGGCTTCGGCGGCGACCGACTATACCATTGTATCGCCCTATGCGGACGTGGTGTGGAGCGGCGACGACGCCTGGGGCGCTTACAGAGGCGTGCTTCATTCGCACACGACCTGGAGCGACGCAGACGAGGAGCTTCCGGCCATGGTCAAGGAGTACTATTCTCTCGGTTATGATTTTCTTGCCAACAGCGATCACGCCGTGACGGGCGTGGAATGGAACAAAGAGCCCGAGCTCGTGTTCCCGTATTGGTATCAGTATCTTCTGGGCAACAAGATGAGCGTGCTCACGGATGAAGAGTACGAGGCGATCACGTCCGGCACCTACAACGGCAGGGGATACGGCATGACCTGCATCACCGGCGCGAACGAGCTGAACCATCTCACACTCTCGAAGAACCACGTGAACGGCTATTTTCTCCCGACCGGCGTCGGCAACGGCTTTGCCGGCTATTATCCGGGGAACAACGGCCTGAACCCTGCGAGCTACGTCGGCGAGAATGAAGTCGGCATTGAGAACGCGTTGAGATTTGTGGAAGACAACGGCGCGCTTTCTCATATCAATCACCCGGGCGACGTGCTGGATTCCAACGCGCATCCGGAGGTTGTCACAGATCCGAAAACGGTCAGCTTCTTCGGCAATCTTCTGCTGAAATATCCGAGCTGCCTCGGCATCGAAGCGCTCAACGAGGTCAACTCCGTCACGCGCTATGACCGCGTGCTGTGGGATCAGCTGCTGATGTATTGCCTGCCCTACGGCAGAACGGTCATCGGCTTCAGCAATACGGACGCGCACTCGCTTCTCAACTGTGACAGCTCTTTCAGCGTCTTCATGATGAAAGAAAACACGCAGGAAGAAGTCAAAGAGACGATGCAGTCCGGCGCGTTCTTCTGCGTATCCAAGTGCCTGCCCGGGAATGACGTTTATGAGATCGGCCCCAAAGAGGATATCGACGTCAGAGGCAAAGGCCTGCCGTATCCGATGTTCAACAGCGTTGAAGTCAGCGGGCACAAGGTGACTGTCACGGTGGAAAACGCCGATGAAATCCAGTGGATCGCAAACGGCAAGGTGATCATGAAGAGCGCGGTCGGCGCCGACCCCGTCGTTCTGGATCTGGACGCGATCGAAGGCAGCGGGGAGTTTCAGTATATCAGGGCCGAGATCCTGGGCGAAGGCGGCATCTGCCTGACGCAGGCGCTGATCATCGACGACGGATCGGAGCCGCTGACGTTCCATCCCGAAGAGCACACGCCGAGCCTGGCCGAACGGTTCCTCCTGTTCCTGCGCGGCACAAAGCTTTACAACATCATTGTCGAGATCTACCGAGCAGTCAGAAAATAAGACGGACGGATTTCGGTTTCCCGAGGTGAACTATGAATAAGCTGATTGCGTTCCTTATCTCCATCTGATGCTTTTCGGCGCTTTCGGAGGAAGGGTTGAAGTGATCATTCAATGCGCAATGAACGAGCTTGCATTTTCAGATGCCGATATTACAGACGGCTGCACGGTAGCTCTGCAGAAGGGCGGCGGACTCTGTTATTTTGAGGATAAGAACAGCAAGGCCTACGGTAATCTGCTCAACTGCCACGATACGGGCCGCCTTGTGCAGCAGTCTTGTTACGGCCCGATGGATATGGAAGGCTATGAAAACGGCGTTTACGGAGACGCCCGCTGGTGTTACAATCCGGCAGGGCGGCGATATGTACGGCAACGCCAGCAAGCTTGTCGCGATTGAAAAAACGGAGCGTCAGATCCGCGTCGTCTGCAGACCGCTTGACTGGGCGCAGGATAATCTGCCGACGCAGACGTATTACACCAACGTTTATACACTGACAGAGAACGGCCTGCGCGTGGAGAATACCGCCGTGGATTTTCTTCAGACCGCATGGTCCGATCGCGCGCAGGAGATCCCGGCTTTCTATGCCATCAGCGCGCTCGGAACCTTTGTGTTCTATGACGGCGAGAAGCCGTGGACCGGCGATACGCTGCGCGTGGAGAAGGATCTTGCATTCTGGGGAGACCGGCCATCATTTGTTCTGAAAGACGGCAACGATGAGACCTGGTGCGCCTGGACGGATGCGTCTGGCTATGGCGTCGGCCTTTACACACCGGCCGCGATCAGTCTGCTTGCGGGCAGATACCTTTATGACGGCAGCAAAGATCCAAACGCCGATCCCACAAATTACGTTGCGCCGATCGGCGTGTTCAGGCTGGAGTTTGACACGCCTTATACATACACCTGTTATCTGACTGCCGGATCTGTGCCGGAGATGCGGAACACGTTTCAGGCACTGCGCTGAAACGCGTTCCGACAACCTGACGATCGGGGGAAGCAACATGGCAAAGCTCTCTTCCATTCTTTTAAGCCTGACGATCTTTTTCTCTTCTTTTTCCGGCGCGGGCGGCCCGGGCGCAAAGGGCAACAAGGCCGTTTATCTCGGCTACAAGACAACGACCGACAAAGACGACGCGATCACCGACCTCGCGCTCGGCGCGCTGATCTCCGGCATTGCCGTCGCCGTGACCGGCAAAAAGAAGAAATCAGAAGCGGCGGCGTAACAGAATTCAAAAAGCAAAAGGACCTGTTCCGTGAAAGAACGGGTCCTTTTTTCTGCCGCCGGCACCGGCGCTTGCCCGCAAAGCCGGAGGCAGCGCCTGCCGGCACAAGGGACGCCGCAGCGCAAAAAAATCCGGTGCAGGATGAAATTTCTCTTGACAAAAGAAAACGGATTTGTCATCATAAGAACAGAACCAACAGTCACCGGAAAGGCGGGGCTTCCGCAGATCCGGGGACGGAGAGGAGTCGGGAATGAAACATTTGAAAACGGTCCTTCTTCTGCTTTGCGTCGCCGCGCTGGCAGCGGGATCCGTCGCTTTTGTCCTTCTCCGGCAGCCGCCGCTGCCCGGGCAGAGAGAGGTCCTGATCGAGCCGGCGCCCGCAGCGAACGCGCTGCGCGTTTTCGAGGAGGTCAACGGCGTCGGCGGCAGCAGATTCTTTATTCAGGCGCCGAAGGAGCAGGCGCTCACAACGGTCGCCGTTTCGCAGTTCGGCGCTTCGCCCGGCGAGGCGGACAACACGGAAGCGCTCAACAGCGCCTTTGCCTACTGCAAAGACCATCCGGGCACACTGCTGCGCTTTGAACCGGGCGTTTACTACGTCTCCGGCGCGCTGCTGCTGGAGGAACTCAGCGACGTGCTGATCGACGGCGCCGGCGCGAAGATCCTTTATGATTACAGGAGCAGCCTGCTCACGCTCCGGCACTGCGACTGCGTGGAAGTGCGCGGTCTTACCTTCGACTGGGACTGGGACAAGCTCCCGCTGAGCGCGAAGGCGACGGCCGTCGCCGTCAAGGGCGAGAAGAATACGCTGGACTTTGTCTTTGACAACCCGGACTTTGCCAGGGAAGAGATGCTGTATGCGGTGAGCCAGTGCGATCCGGAAACCGGCATTTACGGCGCCAAAGGCACCTATATCGAGAGCTATGACGGGCAGAATCCCGAAGTCATCCTGCAGGTGACAAAAATCAGCGACGATACCCTGCGCGTCGTTCACAACGGCGCATGGGCGCATTTCGCCGGCAATGCCTACATCCTGCGCAGCACGGCCTACGGCGGATCGCTGATCGACGTTTACGGCGCGTGCCGGGATATTACGCTCGACGGGCTGAAGCTCTACGGCGGCACGGGCATGGGCGTGATCGTCGGCGAAAAGACGTCGCATTTCGCGCTGCGCAATCTTTTCATCGGGCCCGACCCGGAGAAGGCTGATACGCACCTCACGTCGCTGGACGCCGATGCGGTGCATATCAGCGACTCGGACGGCTGCTTCCTGATTGAAAACTGTGATTTCAGCCGGCAGGGCGACGATGACGTCAACATCAACAGCGGCATCGGGCTGATCCGCAGCGTGGAAGGCCGGACCGTGGTCTTTGAAGCCGACGGCTCCATGAACGTCGACCCGGGCGACACGGTGGTGTTCCGGGACGGCAGGTTCAATCTGACGGACGTCACCGCCGTTGCGGAAACGTGCGGCAGGACGGACGACGGCTTCCGGCAGGTCACGTTCCGCGACGATCTGCCCAAAAGCATCAAAAAAGGCTGCTTCCTGTTCAACAGGGACAATACCGGCGGCAATTACGTGATCCGCAACAATTATTTCCATGAGCACCGCGCAAGGGGCCTGCTCCTGCAGACCTCGGACGGGCTGGTGGAAAATAACGTGTTTTACAAAACCACGCACAACGCCATCAAGATCATCATGGATATCAACGGCGTCTGGCATGAGGGAACGGGCGCGGACAACATTCTTCTGCGCAACAACAAATTCATCGAATGCGCCGTCATCGGCACGGAGGTTATCGAGGTGGGCACCCATCTGCTGGATAAAAGCAACGGGTCCTATGCGTTCACCAATCTCCGGATCGAGGAGAACGAATTCCGCGATCTTTGCGGCAATCTGATGGTTGTGAACAACGTCAATCATTTTGTATTCAGAAACAACACCGTGACGCGCGGCAGCGCGTTCCGCAATGACGTCGGCAAGGGACGCGCCTATTTCCTTGCGGACTGCGTCAATGTTTTCCTGTCCGGCAACCGGTTCACCGACGCCCCGCCGTTTTCGCTTGTCCGCATCGCCCGGAGCAACAGCCCGGCGACCTGGCTGCGCGTCAACGCCGCGATCCTCAGCGGGAAGGAGGATGCACGATGAAGCAATTGAAAAAACTGCTGTTTCCGTTCCTGCTGGTCGCAGCTTGCTGCGTGGTGCACTTCTGGCAGAACGCCGTGGCGTCCCTGCCGTATCTGCCCTTCAACTGCATTGTCCCGCTCGGCATCCTGACGCCGCTGCTGCTGATCCTGACGTTTTTCGCGACCTATGTCATGCTCAGACAGAGCGGCACGGCCCGTCCCGTCCTGCGCGCCTTCCTCGGTGTGGCGGGCATGCTTGTGCCGGTGCTTATGACCCTGGTCTTTTTCCTGAGCTTTGTCAGTTACCGCTTTGCCGGGAAGCTGCCGGTGCTCGTGCTGCCCAACTGGCCGACCGGCATCGTCACGGCGATCCTTGCCGGGCTTTGCATCCTCCATCTCACCGGACTGCTGATCTGCAGATGCAAAAAGCAGCAGTACGGCGTCCGGCAGGTCCTCCCGATTTTCGCAGGCTGGATCGTGCTGAACGTCTGCCTGTTCCTGATGACGATCTGAACTCGTCGCCCCGGCCGCAGCGGTCAGACTGCAGCCGGGGCGACGAATGTTTTGTTTGTATTTTACGCAGCCGCAAGACGTTTTGTCAGCCGGCCTTCCTCCACTGCGGCGCGGGCTTCGGCAGGATCAGGCGCAGCAGGGGCTCCTTCACGCGCTGCTTTTTCAGGCAGGCGTCGCACTCATACCAGCCGTCCGTTTCGACGAGGTCGAGGTTCTGATTCATCTTTCCGCATTTGGGGCATGTGATCGTGTAATACATCGTTCGTTCCTCCGTTTCAAATATGATAAATCAATAAATCCTGATTCGCGGCGTTGCCGGCGGTTTCCATCGTAATGTGACCGACGTTGAGATCGACGGAGAACCGCACGCGCTGCCCGCAGGCGGGGCAGATGATCTCTTTCCGTTTTGACCGCCGGGTCTCTGCCAGCACGCTGCCGCAGCGCAGGCACCAGATCTTCATTGCATCGCCTCCAAACAACGTCGAACTTTTGTTCTAATGTGATTATAGCACAAATGTTCGGCAACGTCAATAGCATTTTTGAAAATTCTTTTTGCTGTCCGAAATCATGTACACCAAGGCGCAAGCCCACCGGAGCGGCAGCGGGCGCTTTTCTTCCGCGCCGATCAAACCTGGACGCGCCTTCGGCATGGGAATGCATTGCCTGCCTGCCGCTTTTTCGACCAATATTGCCTATTATTCATGCGGAGACTTGAATCCCATACGCGGCGGTGCTAAAATATTACAATGGAAGATTGGATGCTTCTTGCTCCGTCGGGGAGTACGATCCCCGTGTTAAACGTCTTTTTTCAAAGGGAGGATCCGTATGAAACGATCGATCGCTCTGTTTCTTTCCGTGCTGCTGCTGCTCGGCGCGGCTTTGCCCCGGGCGTCCGCCGACGATGCGGTCGCCGGGGATGGACCGACGGCCGCCGGAACGGCGCTGGAAAAAGTCGGCGGCGTGCTCGGCAGCCTGCTGGGGCAGATGCTGAAGCTCGTGACGTTCACCGACGAATCGCGCATCAAAAAGGCCGCGCCCCGCGCGGCGGCGGGGCAGGCATGCAGCCGGGCGCTGTTTTCCGGCGCGGCGGAGGAAACCCTCACCGCCGAGACCTGGCGGGCTGTGGAGCTGTGCTTTGAAAGCGAAAAACGTTATGACGACCCCTTTGCCGACGTGACGCTGGACCTGCTGCTGTACGGCAACGGCCGGCTTTACACCGTTCCCGGCTTCTGGGACGGCGGCGGCACGTGGCGCGTGCGCTTCGTCTGCCCCGCGGCGGGGACGTGGCAGTGCAGGACCGTCTGCTCTGACGAAACGAACGCCGCGCTGCACGGCAGAACGGCGCAGGTGGACTGCGCGCCCTACAGCGGTGAGCTCGATATTTATCAACACGGGTTCGTCACAACGCGCTACGGCGAAAAATACCTGACCTATGAAGACGGCACGCCGTTTTATTATCTCGGCGACACCCATTGGGAGCTTGCGCAGGAAACGCTTGAAATGGTTTCCGTGATCAGCGCAAAACGTGCGGCGCAGGGCTTCACCGTCTATGAAAGCCAGCCGATGGACTATGACTTCAACACTGCCGTGACCGAAAACGTGAGCGAGAACGGGCTGGAGGATCTGCGGGATCTCGACGAAAAATTCCGCATCATCGCCGACAGCGGCCTCACGCACGCCAATTCCCAGTTTTTCTGGCCCCTTTCCGGCATGACGCGGCTCATTGAGAATCACGGCGGCTGGACGGAACCGAAGCTGACGGGGATGCTGGGGACGAAAAAAGTGACCATGCCCGATCTTTCCGACGAAGCGAAGGCCTATCTCGAAAAGCTCTCCCGCTACTGGATCGCGCGCTACAGCGCTTATCCCGTGATCTGGACCCTCGGGCAGGAGATCGACAACGACCCGTATCAGAATGAGAATTCCCCGTGGAACGCGGTCAACAACCCCTATAAATACGTGGCGGAGTATCTGAATAAATACGATCCCTACGACCATCCCGTGACCGCGCATCAGGAGAGCACGGGTGACACCGCGGCCTACGGCAACGGTCTGGGCACCGGGGAGCTCAACATGATCTGGTATCCCGGCGCGCAGCCCTCCGCGTTCCGCAACGTGGCGGCGCACACCATGTATGCCCCCCAGTGGCATCCGCACCTGACAAAACGCGACGATTACATGTCCGCGCGGGATTACTGGTATAACGGGCAGGGCAAGCCCGCCGTCAACTACGAGGGCTGCTACTGCTACCTCTGGACGAAGAATTTCGGCGCGCGCGCGCAGGCGTGGGCGTCCTATCTCACCGGGCTTTACGGCTGCTCCTGGGGCGGTCAGCCGACCTGGGCATATCAGAATTCCTACGATATCGACAACACCTCCGACGACGGCGTCGATATTATCCGCCCCGAAGAAAAAAGAGCCGCCACCTGGCAGGACGCGCTGGAATACCCCTCCTCTTATCAGGTGGGCTATATGCGGTCCTTCATGGAACAGCTTGCTTGGTATGAGCTGCTCCCGCGGTTCAATAACCTGGCATACTTTGTGCCGGCCTCCGACGTCTATTCCTATTGCGCGAGCAACAGGGACAACACGGAGATGGTGGTGTATTTTTATTCCTTCACCGACCCGACCGTCGGCGAAAAGATCAACACGAAAGAGAACGGCGGCGTCATGACCGGAACCGTCGGCAGCCTGGTGCCGTTTGCGGAATACACGTATCGCTGGTTCGACCCGATCAGCGGCGAATATACGGCAGAGGGCACGTTCAGGGCCTCTGCCTTCGGCACGTGGTTTGCCGGCGCGCGGCCGGATGACACGGATTACGTGCTGCTGATTCAGAAGGCGTAACACTTTGCAAGGAGAAATCAGATGAAAAGAAAGATCCTTTCCGTTATTCTCACACTCACGCTGTTTGCCGGGAGCCTCTTCTGCTTTTCATTCCGCGGCAGCGCGCTCTACTACAGTCAGGGGCAGAAGATCGCCCGCGCGATCGCGGACGAAGGGATCGTGCTGCTGAAAAATGAAAACGCCGCCCTGCCCGTGGCGCGCGGCGGCGCCGTCGCGCTCTTCGGCGAGGCGCAGCGGTTCGGACCGAAGGACAACGAAGGAACCTCGAACATGCGGGGTTACATTCCCTACGGCTATGGTTCGGAAAGCCAGGTGGGCGACTTCGACGGAAAAGGGATCGATCCGCTTGCCGCGCTGGAAGCCGCGGAGCAGGACGGGGAGATCTCCCTGTATCACGCCGTTTCCGAACACTATGCCGCGGGTCTTGAGGCAAGAGAACCCTACATTCCCACGGATGACGAGGTGCAGGCGGCCGCCGAAAAGGCGGAGACGGCGATCTGCTTCTTCAGCCGCTGGGGCGGAGAGGCGTTCGACGTTTCGCGCGCCGACTGGTATCTGCATGAGAGTGAAACGGCGCTGCTCCGTCAGCTGACGGCCTCGTTTGAGAAGATCGTCGTTGTGCTCAATACGCCGTCGGTGATCGACACGTCGTGGGCGAAGGATGAGATCGACGGGATCCGCGTCGACGCGCTGCTGTATGCGGGCTACACGGGGATGCAGGG
>JAFWCS010000449.1 GCA_017534365.1 Clostridia bacterium
GCCTGCTTGTGGTAAAATATTGAACAGATTATGAAGAAAGGATGCGGTGACAGCGTCGCCCGCTGCTCTATTGCGGCAACAGGCCCTGTTCACCCGCGGGTTTATGCGTATGAATACCGTGAAAAAGTTGACAGCCGTTCTTTTGTGCCTTCTCCTCGTCGGGTTTTCTGTGACTGCATATGCGCAGGAAGAAGAACCGCTGAATTACGTCGTGCTCGGCGATTCGATTTCAAGGGGTTCGGGCGTGACGAACCACGATCAGGCCTGCTTCGGCAGGATCATTGCCGACACAAACGGCTATCATTACGCCAACTACGGCATTGACGGCCTCGAAAGCAGCGGTCTGCTCCGCGTACTGCAGAGAAAAGACGTGATGAACGACGTTGCTAAAGCTGATATCATCAGCATCTCCATCGGCGGCAACAATTACCTGAACTCCCTTTTGACGCTGGTGCTCGGCGGCGCGCTGATCAACAGGGAAGCGGCGTATGACAGCGTTCTGAAATCGTTTTATCAAGATTTCTGCCAGATCATCGCAACCATTCGCGCACTGAATCCCGATACGGTCATTATCGTGCAGACCCTCTATAATCCTTCCGTGGGCCTGCTCCGATCCGTTGCTGCCACCGCCATCGGCAAGCTGAACGAATGCTTTTACAGATATGACAGCGAAAACCCCGGCATGATCACGATCGCCGACGTCGCAACAGCGCTTGACGGGCACGCCCGGTGCTTTGAACTGATCCACCCGACGGCGCAGGGGAACGTCGAGATCGCGCAGGTGCTGCTCCGCGTGCTTTATGACCTCGGCCTCGGAGAAACCACAGAGCCGGTGATCAACGAAAGAGGCAGAAACTCGCTCGAATACTATATCGCGGGCATTATCAGCCCGGCAAAGCTGCTTCCCGCCGCAGCATAAAATATTGTATAATAACAAGGGTCGGCGTCATTGCCGGCCCTTGTTTCTTCACCTCATGATAAAAAGGAGCCGTAAAAAACAGCTTCAGGAAAGCCGGGATTCACTTAAAACGGTGAGTCTCGGCTTTTGGAAATGATCACACCGGCGTTCGTTTACCGGATTTTACGCCTTCTGTCAAAGCAGCGATTCGATCAGATCACCGACGCTTTTGCATGTGTGCGGGGCCCGGGCCACCACTTCTTTCCGCCCACTCTCCACGGCCCAGCCGTTGTGGGCAAGGAGCATGTCGAGGTCATTGTAATCGTCGCCGACAACGGCGGCGCTGTCCGCCGGCAGCGCAAAATGCCGCAGGATCTGCGAAACGCCTTCCGCCTTGCCGGTGCCGCGGTTGCCGATATTGATATGCGGCCCGTTGACAAAGATGCTGAGCAGCTCTCCGAATTTTCCCCGAAGCTCCTGCTGAACCTGCAGCGCCCGTTCCTGGCTCGGGAACGTGGCGTAATAATGGTGCCGCGGCGTGCCGTCGCTCTCGGAATAGTAGACAATATCCGCATACTGCGCCATCGTCCGCTCGATGGCTGCAAACGTCTTTGCCGGAATCAGCGATTCATACAAAACGCGCTTGTCCGCGCCGAGGATCAGCGAGCCGGTGCAAACGATCAGATAATCGAACGGCAGTCCGATTTCCCTTGCCGTGTCGTAAAAATCGATCCCGCGGCCGGTCACAACGCCGAAGTATCTGCCGCGCGCTCTCCAGCGGTCGATGGCGGCTCTGGTCCCGGCGTCGATCTCGCCGTTTTGGCGCAGAGTGCCGTCATAATCTGTGGCGATCAGCAGCTTTTCCATGTTCAACCCCTCGCTCAGCTCAATGTCAGCAGGCGCGCGGCCCCGCTGCGGCTGCAGGCGGTAACGTACTGCATTGTTCCGCCGGGCAGACGGCTTTCAAAATTGAAATGCACGTGGCCGGCGATCACGGCTTTGATCCCGGGCTCGCCGTTTACGTAGTCGGCAAACGCTTTTGTCGCCTCGGTCGGCTTTTGCGTGCGGATGCCGTAATCGGAATACTGCGCCGTATGCGCGTCGTCGCAGCCCAGGAGATATGCGGTGCCGTCGTGCCAATAGGCGACGCTGCGGTCATACAGCTGCTGCTCAAACAGCGGCGCGTGCAGAAACAGCACCACCGGCAAGCCTTTTTCCGCTTCTGCCTGCAGACGCTTCGTCTGCCATGCCTCCACCTGATGATACGCGTCGTCGATCCCCACGAAGTTGACGCCGCCGACGACGCGGGAAGTAAAGAACAAATCGGCGCCGAGGCCGCCCATGCGCGAAAAGCTGTCCATGCGATAGGTCATATCTTCAAAGCCGCCGTCGCTGCGCCAGTATTCATGGTTGCCCGGAGCAAACAGAACCTTTTCGTTCCGCAAAAATCTCCGAAGAAACGCAAGGTTCGCTTTGGATGCGAAATCGATCAGGTCGCCTGTATGCAGGAGCAGGTCGCAGTGCGCATCGGCGTAGGCAAGCTGCTCGTCCAAAGCGGACAGGGTCGTATCGGCGCCGCCGCGGCGCGCCGCCGCTTCGACGAACCTCGCTGCGTCGTCCTTTTCACACAGCGGCAGATGCGTATCGGTGATATGCAGGACGTTGACCGGTCTGTCAAGACCGACCTTGATTGTTGTCTGGATCAGCTCCATCAGACGGCACTTCCTTGAACTCTCGTTGTTTTGCTTCTTTATTGTACACGAAAAGCAGGTGCTTTGCAAGAAGATTTGACGTTTGAAATAATAAAAAATGGGCGCGGGGCTGCCCTTCATTTTTCAGTTCGAAACGCCTGTCATTATGAAATGAATAATGAAAACCGGAGGCAGAAAAATGAATAAAACAAAGCAGCCTTTTGTAGTGGTAAACTAAAATTGGACACAGAGGGGGTAATTTTTGGACAGCAGGTGTATAATAGATGAACAGCAGGGATTCGTAAAAAGTCAAAGTGAAGTTCGGGTTTTTAAGGCAAAAAATTAAAAATACTCCGGTTTCACCTTGACAAAAAAACAAGGTATATTCAACAATGAATCGAATTGAATGCGCCGGAGTTTGTGCGTGAATACTATCCGAAATATGCGCATTGAGAGAAGCGTCCGCTGCCGCGCGTAAACTATGAGATTGTATCATGAAGATGATCTCCGGAGCGCAGGATTACGCCGAAGAAGCGAAGCGCGCAGAGGAACGGAACCAAGCGCAAACGATCACGCAGCTGCAATAAATAACAATTGAATAGAAAAGCCGCAGGCGGGTGCGATCAGACACCTGTCTGCGGCGATTATTACGGTTCGAGGCGGTTTTCCTTCGGCGGCGCTTCATGACGGTCGTCCGATGGAGTCTGCTTTATCCGAACAGACCGCGCTTTTTATAGGGTTCGGATGAACAGGAAATGAATGTATAACCCGTTTTTTCAATTGCTGTTTTAAGGGCTTGCATGTCAATTCCGTTTTCCGTCAGAAACGTTGCTTCGCCGGTTTTTCTTGAAGCGGATACCTTCTTTGCGTCCGGGAACGCTTTTCTGATCGTGTCGCTGATATGCGCTTCACACATCCCGCACATCATGTCGTCTATTTTAACTGTCGTTTTAATCATATGATTTCTCCTTTTATCCGAGGGCGACGTCAAGCGCCATCATAACGGTAAAGCCGAGCGCGAACATCACGACCCCCGTGTTGGAATGCTCGCCCTGCGACATTTCGGGGATCAGCTCTTCCACAACAACATAAAGCATTGCGCCTGCGGCAAACGAGAGGAAATAGGGCATCGCCGGCACGATCAGCCCCGACGCAAGAACCGTGAGCAGCGCGCCGAGCGGCTCGACCGCGCCCGAGAGCGCGCCGCCGGCGGTGATTTTTCCGCCGCCCGAAAGCAGACCGGCATAGATGACGCCGACCGCCATCCCTTCGGGAATATTGTGAAGAGTGACCGCAAGCAGCATCATCGTGGTTTTTGCCGCCTTGCTTCTGACGCCTTCCGCCTTTTCCGCGTAAAGATGCAGATGCGGGATCACGCTGTCAAGCAGGAGCAGAAAAAGAATGCCGAGCCAGAAGCCGATGACGGGCGGCAGAAAGGACAGCTTGCCCTTCTCCGCAGAGAGCTCCATTGCGGGAAGGATCAGGCTCCAGATTGACGCGGCAACCATAACGCCGGAAGCGAAGCCGGTGAGCATCCGCTGCAGATTCCTGCCGAGCTCTTTTTTCATAAAGAAGACGCAGGCGGCGCCCAGTGCCGTGCCGGCAAAGGGGATCATCAGACCCGCAAAGATATTCAGCCACATCATCTCACTGCCTTTATTTGATCCCGGTGAGCAGAGCCGAATTCGAAAGCCCCATCCATCCGGATTCGCCTTTTTTCATAAACAGGCCTTCCGTTGTGCTGTTCAGTCGGATCTCGGCATACCCCATCTCTTTCAGCTTTTTGATAAAGGCCTGCATATCGCCGTATTTGGCTTTTGAGAACGTGTCGTGGATCGCGAAGCGCCCGCCTTTTTTCAGCGTACGGAGCGTTTCAAGCAGATATGCCTGCCTGTCGCCGGGGATGTTGTGATAAACGTAGTTGCTCACAACGGCGTCAAACGTTTCGTCGGAAAAGCCGAGCTTTACGGCGTTGCCGCGCATGAATTTCACGTTTGTAACGCCTTCCGCTTTTGCGTTGCTTTCACACAGCGGCTTGTTATAGGACGCGTATTCTTTGCCCCAGCGGTCAATGCCGATGAACGCTGCGCCGGGATTCCTTTTTGCGCAGGCGATGGTCAGCGCGCCGCTGCCGCAGCCGACGTCCAGCCCCTTGCCGCCTTCAGGCAGAGAAACATACGCTGCGATCCCTTCGATCACCTGCTTTGACAGCTTCCTCTTCCCGTTATATGAGAAGGCGCGATACATCAGCGTCATCCAGACGGATGCAACCAGGCCGATGATTGTTCCGAGCAGGAAGATGACAAACAATACTGTCTTGAGCGCGCCCGGTTTGATCAGACCGCTCACGCCGAAAACAAGAAAAAGAAGAAAGAACACCGCCGTGGCCGCAAATGCGGTATCAACCATTCCTCTGGGCATCCAGTTTTTATAGTCGGGTTTCATATAGAAACTCCTCTCGTTGATATAGAATGAAATGAAAAGAATGCAACGGCAACACCGCAGCGGGAAACGTGCGGCGCTGCCGTTCGGTTTAACCTGCGATCGCGCCGATCAGGTCGATGATTCCCTGCAGGTTTTCGGAAATCCACGAAAAGGCCGAAGCGACCCAGCCCGCGCCGTCAAGGCCGACCTGGAAGAGGTCGACAATCATCTGCAGCCCGGACCCGATGTAGCCGAAGCCCTCAAAAAGAGTGCCGAGATCCATGCTTTTTCTCCTTCCTACTTCAGATTCTATCATAATACCGCATGAACAGGGGCTGTCCGATACGGGATGATTTCGTTTGCGGTTTTTTTGCGGTCACATTCAGCCAGGGTTTTCCGGGATGACGGTGGATTTCAATTTCGGCAAAGCCTGCGTTTTCAAGCAGGGCTTTCAGCGTTTCTCCCGTGTAAAGATTCATGCCGTCAATGATCCGGGAAAACTTTACGGATGTTTGATCCGTGCCGGTCGATTCGTTCGTGATTGCGAAAACGCCGCCGCTTTTCAGAACGCAGCAAATCTCCGAAAACGCCTTCTCAATATTCTGCCAGAAATAGACCGTTTCA
>JAFWCS010000450.1 GCA_017534365.1 Clostridia bacterium
GATATCGCCGGCGGGGATGACCGCGGTATCTTCCTGCTTCTCGCCCTTGAGATAGAGCATCTTGCCGATGCGCTCCTGGCTCTCGGTGCGGCTGTTGTAAGCGGGAATATCGCCGGAGAGCTTGCCGGAAACGACCTTGAAGAAGGACATCTTGCCGAAGCGGTCGTCCACAGTCTTGAAGCAGATGGCGGCGACGGGCGCGTTCTCATCGACCTTGCAGTCGCCCTCGGCGGCGTGGGTCCCATCCGGCGCGGAGCCGACGATGCCGTTGAGCAGCAGATCGACGGCGTCGGTGTTGTAGCCGGAGCAGGCGTAGACGGGATAAATGTCCCCGGAAACGATGCCGGCCTTCAGGCCCTTGGCGATCTCCGCAGCGGACAGCTCCTCGCCCTCAAAGAATTTTTCCATCAGCTCTTCATCCGCAGAGGCGACGGCCTCGATGAAGGCTTCCTTCATTTCCTCGATCGTTGCGTCATCCGGCATCGCGATCTCGGCCGCTTTGCCGTTATTGTACTGATAGGCCTTGCCGGTGGTGAAATCCGCATAGCCGACCACTTTTTCGCCCTGCATCACGGGAACGACGACCGGGCAGACCGGCGCGCCGTATTCTTCCTTCAGCGCGTCGAGAGTCGTGTGGAAGTTTGCGTTTTCCGCATCGCAGCGGGTCACGGCAAAGATCTTCGCAATGCCGCGCTCGGAGGCCGCTTTGAACGCCTTCTCCGCGCCGACGTCGATACCGGAGCCGGAGGCCAGCACGATCAAAACGCTCTCGGCAGCGCGCACGCCTTCGCTCACGCCGCCGGCAAAGTCAAACAGACCCGGGGTGTCCAGCAGATTGACCTTCGCGCCGTTCCATTCCAGCGGGGCCACTGCGGTGGCGATGGTCGCCTTGCGGCGCTTTTCTTCGGGATCAAAGTCCATCACGGTGTTGCCGTCCGCGACTCTGCCCAGACGCTCGGTCGCCTTTGCAAGATAGAGCATGGCTTCCGCAAGCGTCGTTTTGCCTCTGCCGCTGTGACCGGCAAGGGCAACGTTTCTGATGTCTTTGGCATTGTAGGCTTTCAAAAAACTTCCTCCTTGTATGGTCGCCGGCGCCAAGCGCCCGGACCGGATAAATAATACATGATGCAAAGCACATTACTTATGAGTATATCATAAATAAAAATTCATTTCAATCATTTTTTTGTGTTTTTTGTGTTTTTTCCTCGGCGTTTTCCGGGTTTTCGGGCGGCTGCGGCGCTTCCGCAGGGACTGCGGCCGGTTCCGGCACCCTTGCGCCGCTCCAGAGATGGATCAGACCCTCCTTGTGCAGCGCGGAAATCAGCACGAAGGTGATCGGCACGATGAAGATCCCGATCACGCCGAAAATATTCAGCCCGAGATACATGCCCGCAAGCGTGAGCACGGGATGCAGGCCGACGTTCATCGCCACGAGCCGCGGCTCGAGCACCTGCCGGATCACCGTGATCAGCGCATAAATCACCGCCAGACCGATCCCGAGGCCGATCTTGCCGGTCAGGAAGCTGGCAATCGCCCAGGGCACCAGCACCGTGCCCGTGCCGAAGACCGGCAGGATATCCAGCATCGCCGTGCAGATGGAGATCACCATGATATAGCCGCCGTCATAAGCGCCGATCAGCTTGAGGACATTCAGGCCGATCGAAAGCTCGCAGAACGTGATGAAAATGATCGTCAGATAGGATTTGGCCAGCTTCCCCAGCACGTCAACGAGAATATGCTTCGCGCGCACGGCAAATTCTTCATGCTCCGCGGAAAGCGTGCTCTTGATCAGGCCGACAAAGCCGTCGTAATCACAGGTGACAAAGAAGCAGGCGATAATACTCACGAGCACGGCCGTAAAAACCGCCGGAATGCGTTTGGCCGTGGACAGCAGGCCGCCGAGCGAGGAGGAAATGGTGCCGAAATCCAGCCCGCCGAAGGAGAAGCTCTTGCCGGACTCGAGGGCGGCTTCCTCTTCGCTGCCGACCGTCAGCAGCTTGCCGGTGAAATCCGTCACGGCGTCACGGACCGAACGCTCGATGGAATCCGGCAGGATCCGGATCTTCTCAAGCAGCCAGGCCTGCGCCTGCCCGATCATCTCGGGCAGATCGTTGATCTTGCCCATGATGAAATTCCAGAAGCCCTTGAATTCCACGCCGATCCGGTAGCCGACCAGCACCACGACGGTCAGCACCAGCGCGAGGATCAGAAACACCAGCACCCCGCCGACCAGGTTCTTTTTCAGCTTCGTCCTGCCGGTGATCGCGCGGATCGGCCGCTGCAGCGCCATCGCGAGCAGAAACGCGAAAATGAACGGCGCGGCCACCCAGAACGCATACTTCAAAAACAGATAATAAACGACGGCCAGGAACGCAAAATACACCAGATTCACCAGCATTGCCTTCCGTTTTTCAATGATATCCATACCTTGCCTCCGCAGCGCGGCGCGCCGCTTTTTCTTTCCCGATTTGAATTAAGCTTTCTTCCGGAATTAGTTTACACCATTCCCGGTCAAAACGCAATTGAACAGGTATGAAAGATTTGTAAATTTTGTTTTGCGCGCGGGCTATCTGAACCGCTCGATCTCCACGATCACGCGGCCCTTTCTGGAGCGCGCGCCGCAGGCGGTGACCAGGATGCGCCCGCGGTGGCGGAAGGTGATCTTATCCCCTTCTGCAATGCGGCGGTCCGTTTTGAGGCATTCCAGATCGTTGACAAACACCAGCCCGTGCGTGATCGCTTCGCAGGCGGCAGGGCGCGAAACGCCGAAGCCGTTCTTCACCAGGCTGTCCAGCCGCAGGGAGGAGACCGTGAAGCTGTCCGGCACTCCGGCGGCGCACTCCCCTGCGCGCGCCGCGCCCGGCGGCTCGATCGAAACGGTCAGCGTCGCGCGGCCGGCGGCCGTCAGATTCTCGGTCAGAAACGCCGCCATGGAAGCCAGCACCGCGATCCGGCAGCCGGTTTCCGTCACCAGAATATCGCCGGTCATTTCGCGGCGGATGCCGAGCGCCATGAGCGCGCCGAGATAATCCCGATGGGTCAGCGCGGACGAAAAGCGATCCTTCTCCACGCGCAGAATTCGCACCGGATCTGACGTCGGGTCCGCGTCAAACCACGCCGTCAATGCCGCGAGATCCGCCGCGTCGACGTAGTCCGGCGCAAACACCGCCACCGTGCGCTCGGCCTCTGTGAAGCCCCCGTAAAACAGCGGGCGAACGGGCAGACGCAGCCCGGCGGCCACCGAACGCTGATGCAGATCCAGAAACGCGGTGCTCGTGAGCATCCCGCGGTCCGCGCATTGCCGCGCTTTGTCTTCGATTTTCGCAGCCAGCAGCCGTGTCTCTTCCTGCATCCCAGCTTCGCCTCCCGAAACGACGTTCTTTCGTTTTGATTCTATCATGTTTTTCAGCGCATTGCAAGCGCAAACGGCGCCGGGAAACCCCGGCGCCGTCTGCGATAGAAGGATGTATGGTACGGCGGGAAGGGCATATCCCGCCGCGGAATCAGTCTCGGATTAATCCGCGTTTTCGACGGCTTCCTTCAGCCAGGCCTCATCGTCCTTGGAGGTCTCGCCGTGTCTGACCTGCGAAATGACCGCAAGGCCGATCGCAAACATGACCGCGCAGAAGAGGAACATGAAGTTATAGTCGTCGTTGAACAGGCCGACCACGAGGCCGCAAAGAATGGGGCCGGTGATCGCGGCGGAGAACGTCGCCGTGTAGTAATAGCCGGTGAAGGTGCCCACGTATTCGCGCCCGCCGATCGCAAGCACGAGCGGCAGGGTGTTGATGTTGATGCAGCCGACCGCGGCGCCGCCGACCACCAGCGCAATCCAGAGGACGATCCAGGTGAAGGTCCGGTTATTGACGAACTGGGATACGGCCAGATAGATCGCAAACATGACCACGATCACGCTCAGGCCGATAATAATGGTCTTTTTGCGCCCGAGCTTGCGGCCCATCGCGCCGGCGGGAATGCCGAACGCAGCGAGCGAAACGGCGAAGATCGCCATCATCAGCGTGGAATAGATCGGCTTGACGTCCAGCGTGTCGAGCGCGAAATTCGTGAAGTTCGGGACGATCGCCTCCGTCGCGTTGTTGATCAGGAAGAGCGAAGCGAGCATGATCAGCAGGCTGCGGCGCTCCGCTTTCGTGATCGGCAGATCGCGGATCTTGATCTTTTTGGGCTTTTCATCCGCGGATTCCAGCTCGACCTTCGCCGAAAGGTCATATTTCTTGTTTCTCTTGTAGAAGATCACAAGCACGAGCAGGCAGAGCACGGCAATGATCGCCGTAACAAGGAAGATCGGCGTATAGTTGACGTAGGTCGGCTCGCCGTTCGTGAGCTTCGCAACCTTCTCAGCGACGACCTGACCGTCGATCGTCAGGGTGTCGCGGCCGCTCTCGATAAAGTTTTCCAGACGGGTGGGGTCGATCGAGGCCTTGTCAGCCAGGAATCTGAGCACGGGCACCCCGTTCGCGTCGACCTCCAGCAGCTGGCCGAGGGAGTTTGTTTTGGCGCTGAGCGCTTCCTTCAGCTGGGTGAAGCCGAGCAGACCGACGATCGCCGTCGAGATCGTGCCGACCACGAAGCCGACCATCTGACCGATGCCGCCCATGATATTGATCACGGCGTTCGCGTCAGACTGCAGGTGTGAGGGCGTGAAGTCCGGCATCAGCGACACCACTGGGGAGCGCCAGATGGACATGGTAAAGTTGAAAAAGATGATGACCGCCATCATCAGACCGATGCTCAGGCCGGCGGCCTTCACGGTTGCGGCAACGGGAATGAAGCTGAAAAACAGCGCGCAAAGCGGCAGACAGATAATAATATAGGGCATGCGCTTGCCGAGCTTGGAATGGGTGTGGTCGCTGCGCTTGCCGAAATACGGCTGGAAGACTACGCCAAACACGTTATCAATGGTCATGATCGCATTGACGAGCAGCGCGACCGAAAGGAACCCCGGCAGGTTGCCGCCGGTGAGCTCCGTCAATTTCGCTCTGAAGATCACGGGGACGTAGGAATTATAGACCGACCACAGCACCATGCAGCCCATGAAGCCAAAGCCGATCAAAAACGTCCGGCCGTAATTGAGTTTTTCCGCCGGTTTCGCGGCGGCGTCTTGATTCTTCATGATCCGACTCCTTCACAATATGGTTGTGTTTATTATACCATTTCCCCGCACATTTTAAAAGATTACAAAACCGACTAAAAACACATCCGATTTTTGGCTAAAATGACGAATTTCGGCGGCGCGGACGGCCGGGCGGACACGGTTCCCTGCGCACGTGGCTGACCAGGATCGTATCCGGACCGATGACGTCGATCTCCTCCCAGCAGATGCGGATGCGTTCGCGCTGGCCGAAGCAGCCGAAATATTTCGGCGGACCGAAAATCAGGATCGCCGCCACCCGGCCGGTGCAGGTATCCACCTCCACCTCGCCGACGAAGCCGAGGCGTTCGCCGTCTGATTTGCAGATCACTTCCTTGCAGCGCAGATCCGTCACGCAGCAGTTCATGGCATCATCTCCTCTCCCCTCATTCTATGCGGCACGCAGCGCGGGATTGACAAAAAAGCGGCTCCCGAGGGAGCCGCAGTCAGCGGGTGATCCCGCGCCATCCCGTGAGGCGCGGAGATATTTTAAAGAATATATTTATATACTACGTAGAATTGCACCAGGCTGCCCGCCAGCACCAGCACGTGGAACGCCGTGTGGAACCACGGACGCTTCATGCCCGCGCGGCAGAGCGCCGCGCCGCCGGCATAGAGCAGACAGCCGGCCGTCAGCAGCAGAAAGGCCGTGCGGTCGATCCGCCCGAGCAAGGGCACCGCGAGGAGCATCATCACCGCCCCGCCCGTGAAATAGACGACCATGCAGAGCGTTTTGAAAAGCTTGTTTTCAAACAGAAACAGCTTGGAAACGACGCCGAACGCCGCGCAGCTCCACGCGATAAGGAAAACCGCCGTCCCGGTCGCGGGACTGACGCGATGGAGCGAGATCAGCGCGCAGGGCGTTGCCGTGCCGGCCAGCAGGAGCGGGATCGCCATGTGATCCAGCCGCCGCGCCGTGCGTTTGGCGTCGCCGTGCGGCAGGCAGTGATAGACGGCGGAGATCGTGTAAACGGCAAAAAACGCCGTGCAGTAAACGGCCGCTGCGGCAATCCTTCGCACGCTGCCGGTCGGGATCGTTTTCAGCAGCGCCGCCGCAAAGCAGGCCGCCGCGCAGACCGCGCCGGCGGCATGGGTCAGGCAGTTTGCCCGCTCCTGCGCTTTTGTATATTCCACCAGCGTCACCGCCGCCGGTCGCCGCATGCTCTTCACCGCCCTGCCTGTTGATGGTGTTATCCTATCACAGTCCGGGCAAAAATGCAAGCGCATCGTGCCGGGCTTACAATTCCTCCACCAGCGCGACGATCACGGTCATATCGTCCGTGTCGGCGCCGCAGGCCGCCTGCGCCTGCGCCAGCAGCTGCGCCGCCAGATCCTCCAGCACGGGCGTGCCGCGGTTTTCGCGCAGGCAGCGGCAGAATTCGTCCGCACCGCAGCCGACCACCCCGTCGCTGACCATGGCCAGGATCTCCCCGCCGCGCAGCTGCAGGGTCGTGCGGGCAAAGGTCGCGCTGCTGAGGATCCCCAGCGGCGTGGAGGGCTGCTCCACGCGCCGAACGCTGCCGCCGACGGAATAAAAGGACTCCGCCGCGCCGGCCTTCAGCAGCGTCACCTGACCGGTCAGCAAATCGAAGGCTGCCACGTCCAGCGTGGCCAGCGCCTCCTCCTGCGCGCGCACGGTCAGCGCGGCATTGACAATCGCCAGCGCGCTGTCCGGACTGATGCCGCCGCGCAGCATCCGCGCAAACAGCTCCACGGTCATTGCGGCATCCACCGCTGCCCGGCCGCCTGTCCCCATGCCGTCGCTGAGCAGAAGATAGCGTGTTGCGCCGCACTGCAGCTGCGCCGCATAATCGCCGCTGATCTCCCGCCCTGCGCGGCCCGCGCCTGCCGTCGCCGTGCGGACGCGAAACTGCGCCTGCTGCCGGAAGGTCAGGCGCTGCCCCGTCTCCGTGCGCCGGATCTGCGCCGTGGGAGCGCTTTTCCATCGCCGCCTCCAGCGCGCCGCAATCCGGGCAGTGGTCGCCGTCCAGCGGACACTGACTGCAGACCCGTTCCCGCAGACGCATGCGGATCAGCGTTTCCCTTGAGGGCGCAAGCGCTTCAACGCCGACCGCAACGGACTGCACGCAATCGGACACGCTGCCGATCGCTTCCGCCGCCAGCACCATCCGCGCGCCCGCCGCTTCGAATTCGCCCTCCAGATGCACCGCGCGCGGCCGATCCAGACGGCGTTTCAGGCGACGCAGGCGACGCGCGGGGATCAAGGCAAACACCAGCCCGGCAGCGGCCGTTTCGATGAAAACCGCCGCGCCGTCCGCCGTGCCGTCCAGGAGCGCGGCGGCGCCTGCCGTAAGCAGAAAGGCCAGTAGGCAGGACAGCCGCCCCCACCGGGAAAAAATCCCGGCGGTCAGCCCGCAGATCCCGCAGCTGAGCGCCGGCGCAACGCTCGCGCCGGAGACTGCCACGCTTGCGCCGAAGGCAATGCCCGCGATGCTGCCGCCTTCCGCGGCGAACAGATACGCTGCGCAGAGCACCAGAAAGGCGCCGAGGCAGCGCGCCGGCCGGAAGCCGTGCACCGCGACCTCCAGAAAGCCGAGCAGGAGCGTGCAAAGACTCAGCACGATGCAGGCCAGGCTGTAGGTATCCAGCGTTTCCGGGGCGCGCCCGT
The DNA here is from genome assembly GCA_017534365.1 of Clostridia bacterium. Classification (GTDB taxonomy): domain Bacteria; phylum Bacillota; class Clostridia; order Oscillospirales; family Acutalibacteraceae; genus CAG-177. The sequence goes on from JAFWCS010000450.1 coordinate 7,782, forward strand.
GCCGGAGCGCCGCAAGGGCGTCGGTATAAAACAGCGCGGACACGCCGATGATCCCGGCCGCGCAGACCGTGCGAAGCAGGCCGCCGAGCGTGGCGCTCTGCCCGAACAGCACCGCCACGCCGCAGCCGAGGCTGAGCAAGCCCGCCGCTGCCGCCGAAGCGCGCCGCAGATCCCGCAGCATCCCCGCGCGCTGCATCACCGCTTTCACAATGCAGACGCCGAAAAGCGGCGCAAGAAGATTCACCAGCGCCGCGCCCGAAAGCCGGAACCAGCCGCCGATCGCCGCCCCGCAGGCCGCGGCAACCAGCCGCCACCCGCTGCAGGCGGCGGCGAATCCGATCGACAGCGGCACCGGACTGCCGAAGAGCTCCGCGCCGGAGAGCACGAAGCCGCACAGAAAATCCAGCGTATACAGCACCGCCGCCGCGCCGCCCTCCACCACCTTATCCGCGCTGCCGCGCCGCAGCGCCGCCTGTCCTGTCATTGCCGCACCTCCGTTCCATATCGTTCCGCTCTATCATAGCCTGTCCGCGCGGCGGAAGGGGTCGCATTTTGCCGCGAAAAAAATTTTTCGCAAATTTGTGTTTTCCTCTGTTCTTTTCCTTTCTTCTATGCTATACTATATTAAATATATTCTTCTTTCCCGTGCGGAGGTGTCGCTTTGACTGAGACAAACGAATCCCGGCAGGAGCTGATCATCGGCCGGAACGCCGTGGCGGAGGCGCTGCGCAGCGGCCGCGCCATTGACACGCTGCTTGTCGCAAAGGGCGACCGCAGCGGTTCCATCGGCAAGCTGATCGCGCAGGCGCGCGAGCGGGAGATTGTCGTGAAAGAAATCGACCGGCGCAAGCTGGACCTGACCTGCGGCGGCGAAAACCATCAGGGGATCGCGGCGCGGGCAGCCGCGCACAGCTATGCGGAGATCTCCGATATGCTGGCAGCGGCGCAGGCGCGGGGGGAAGCGCCCTTCCTCGTGCTTTGCGACGAGCTGGAGGATCCGCACAATCTCGGCGCGATCCTGCGCACGGCGGACGCCTGCGGCGTGCACGGCGTCATCATTCCGAAGCGGCGCGGCGTTTCGCTGACCTACGCGGTCGGCAAGGTCAGCGCCGGTGCGATCGAATACGTGCCCGTGGCGCGCGTTTCCAATCTGGCGCAGACCATCGACGCGCTGAAAGCCGACGGCTTCTGGATCTACGGCGCCGACATGAACGGCACGCGCTGGGACCGGCAGGATTACAGCGGCAAGGTCGCGCTGGTGATCGGCGCGGAGGGCAAGGGTCTGAGCCGTCTTGTGCGTGAAAAGTGCGATTTTATCGTTTCCCTGCCCATGAAAGGCAAGATTAATTCCCTCAACGCCTCCGTGGCGGCGGGGATCCTCATGTATGAAATAGCAAAAAACAGGTAGGTGACTTGAGTTGAATGAGAAACACGAGGCCGGCGATCTGAGCGCGCTCGACGCGATCCTTGAAGAGGTTCGTCTCGCCCGGGCAGCGGGCGAGCTCGCGTCTGAGGAGACGCCTGCAGTGCCCGAAGAAACGCCGACCCGCGACTGGTCGATGGATGAGATCGACCGCTTGATCGCGCAGACCGTCGGCGAAGACTACGAGCCCTCGGTCGCGGCAGAGTCGTGGATCCCGGATGCGCTGGCGGAAAAGCCGGAGCTCTTTGCAGGCCTCCCCGGCGCCGTGCCGCCCGCGCCGCAGGCGGAGGAAGCGCCCGCGGACGCGGCCGAGCTGTCAGACGACGCGCTGTTCA
>JAFWCS010000451.1 GCA_017534365.1 Clostridia bacterium
CAGACGCCGAGCAGGCGGTCCGCTTCGTCGGTTTTTTTGAGATACGCCGCAACCGTCATCTCCGGCAGCGGCGCCAGCGCCGCAAACAGGCTTTTCTTCTCCGGCGCGTAGGTATCCAGGATCCGCAGCGCATCGGCCGCCGCGGCGCGGTATTTCTCAAACTGCGCCGGGGTCCGCCCCGCGGAGAGCCGCGACAGACCTTCGACCTCTTCGGTCCCGGTCAGCTCGATCACCGACTGCATCTGCAAATAATCGAAGATCTCTTTGCTCTCGGACAGAGGCGCCGCGATCTCGACAAATTTCATTGGCAGTTTTGCCAAACCCACACCTCCTTTTTCCCGGATCTGTTCGTGAGACAGAACCGAAAGGGATTCTTATGATCAATTCTTTCAGCCGAGCATTGTTTTCAGCAGCACCTGCATCACGGTCTCGCGCTGCGCCGCCGCCGCTTCACGCAGAGCGTTCGCTTCCGCCTGCGCTTCCGCCTGCGCCTGCGCCTGCAGCTGCGCCGCCTGCGCGCGCGCCTCGGCCAGCAGAGCGTCGGCCTTTGCCTGCGCTCTTGCGACGGCGTCGGCTTCCGTTTGCTGGGCACGAACCTTCGCTGCCGCCCGCTGCGAATCGGCCGCTGCCGCTGCTGCGGCTGCCGCGTTATCCACGCCGGCCTCGGCGGCCAGCAGAGCGTTGACAAGTTCGGATGCCATGTAATCCCCCATTTCTATATGATAGATAGATTTATTATATAGTGTCCGCAGCCAAAATGCAAGAGGAAAGGCGCTAAAAATCCATTTTTTACGCGCGCGGCGATTTTTTTCTTCTTTTCCTTGCCAAAGTCACAAAAATGCGTTAAAATGGCAGCAGGAACGCCGGCAGCCGCCGGCCGGAACCCTGTATTGGAAAGGAGCGCTTTTATGAAAGTTTATCCGCTGGATCTCGCCGATCTGATCCGCGCGCGCGACTGGAACGGCATCTATGCGCTGATCATCTCCAAGCTGCCGCTGATTATCGAAGCCGCCGTGATCCTCGTCGCCGGCTTTGTGATCGCCAATCTGCTGGGCAAGCTCCTGGTCAAGGCGCTGGCAGCCCGGGGCGTGGATTCCTCCGTGCATCATTTTGTCCGCACGGGATTTCAGATGATCTTCAAATTCGCCGTCGTGCTCTCCGCGCTCTCCGCGCTGCACGTCAACGTCAACTCCCTGATCGCCGCCGTGGGCGCCGCGGGCGTGACCGCCGGCATCGGCCTGCAGTCCAGCATCAGCCAGATCGCGAGCGGCATCCAGATCCTGCTGCACCGCCCGTTCAAGAGCGGCGACTACATTGATATCGGCACCGTGAGCGGCAACGTGCAGGAAATCAAAATGATGTATACCACGCTGATCACCCTCGATCACCGGCGCGTGATCGTGCCGAATTCCCACATCACGGACAGCAACATCATCAATTTCAACGCCGAGGAATTCCGGCGGATCGACTTTGATTTCAACGTTTCCTATGACGCCTCGATCGAGGACGTGCGCCGCGTGCTGACCACGGTCACGGCTGTCAACCCGCTGATCTTTGAGGATCCCGCGCCGACGGTCTACGTCAAAGGGCACGGCGAGAGCGCGATCCAGGTGGTGTGCATGGTCTGGTGCCGCAGCGCGGACTACTGGCCGGTCTTCTTCTACATGCAGGAGGAAGTCAAGCAGGCGTTCGACAAAAACGGCATCACGATCCCCTATAATCAGCTCGATCTGCACCTCGTGAAAGACGCAAAAAAGCAAAAGAGATTTCCTTAAACGAATTTACGTCGGCTATTTCGAGTTAGCATATGCAAATTCCACAAAAGCGCCGGCGGATTTTGTAGAATATTTTGCGCCGCGCCCCCCTTTTCAAAACGCCGGTTTTATAGTACAATGAAACTACAAAAGTGAATCGCGGAGGGATTTGGAATGGCAGACTATCAGGAATTCAGCAGCATCCCCGTCGGCCAGCTGGGCATCATCGCGCTGCCCGGCTGTGAAGAAATGGCAAAAAAGATCGATTACTACCTTGTCAAATGGCGTCACGAGCGCGAGCTGGAGCACAAGGCCACGATCTCCTTTGCCGGCTATGAACGCGACAGCTATCTGATTAACGCCGTCTTCCCGCGCTTCGGCACGGGCGAGGGCAAGTGCCACATCGCCGAAACCGTGCGCGGCTTCGACATTTTCATTCTCTGCGACCCGTTCAACTACGGCGTCACCTACAGCATGTACGGCGCCCTCAATCACATGAGCCCCGACGATCACTACGCCAATCTCAAGCGCGCCATCAGCGCGATCGCCGGCAAGGCGCGCCGCATCACGGTGATCATGCCGATGCTCTATGAAGGCCGCCAGCACCGCCGCACCAGCCGCGAATCGCTGGACTGCGCCGATATGCTGCACGAGCTGTTCAACCACATGGGCATCGACAATATCATCACCTTCGACGCCCACGATCCCCGCGTGCAGAACGCCATTCCGCTCAAGGGCTTCGAGAGCGTGCAGCCCGTCTATCAGATGATCAAATCCCTCTGCCGCAACGTGGAGGATCTCAAGATCGACAAAGAGCATCTGATGGTCATCTCCCCTGACGAGGGCGGCATGGGCCGCTGCATCTATTTCTCCTCCGTGCTGGGCGTGGAGCTGGGCATGTTCTACAAGCGCCGCGACTATTCCACAGTCGTCAACGGCCGCAACCCGATCATTGCGCACGAATTCCTCGGCGCGAACCTCGAGGGCAAGGACGTCATCATCATCGACGATATGATCTCCTCCGGCGATTCCATGATCGAAGTCGCCACCAAGCTCAAGGAGCTCAAGGCAAACCGCATTTTCGTCTGCTCCTCCTTCGGCCTGTTCTGCAACGGGCTCGACGCCTTCGACAAGGCGTATAAAGAGGGCCTGATCACCAAGGTCTTCACCACGAACCTGATCTATTCCACGCCGGAGCTACTCAGCCGCGAGTGGTATGTCAGCGTCGACCTGTCCAAGTACGTTTCCTACATCATCGACACGCTCAACCACGACTGCTCCATCAGCCGCCTGCTCGACCCGAAGGACCGCATCAACAAGGTCCTGGTCAAATACGGCTTCAAGCAGCCGGACGAAGTTTAATCCCAACCTTCTCACAGCCGGCGTCTTTCGTCGGCTGTGCTATTTTCTCTGACAGGAGGCCTGCCCATGCAATCCGTCCCGCTTTCTTTTTCGGGCGAGAATTTCCGTATCATGCAGATCACGGACACACAGGAAACGCTGGCTGTTTCCCCCGACACGGTCAAGCTCATCTGCGCGGCGCTGGACGAAGCGCAGCCGGACCTTGTGGTCTTCACGGGCGACCAGATCAAAGGCTACTCCCCCGTGTTTCGCGGCAAAAACGCGCGGCAAAACGGGGAGGCCACGATCGGCGCGCTGCTTGCCCCGCTGGCGGAACGCGGCGTTCCCTTCGCCGTCACCTACGGCAACCACGACGCCGAGGGCGCGCTGAGCAACGCCGACCAGTTTGAGATCTGCAGGCGCACGCCCGGTTTCGCTTTCAGCGACCCCGCCGCGCCGGAAGACGTCGGCACTTACTGCTTGAGCGTCAAGGACGGCAACGGCAAGGATGCGCTGCTGGTCTATCTGTTTGACACGCACAACCGCTCCGAGGACGGCAGCTTCGGCCGCGTGAACGACGCGCAGCTCGCCTGGTACCGCGCCACGCGCGACGCCTATGCCGCAGCGAACGGCGCGCCCGTGCCGTCGATCGCCTTTCAGCATATCCCGACGCCGGAATACTTCGACATCCTCAAGCGTTCCAGGCGCTTCGGCAGCGGGAGCGTGCGCGCCTACGGCAACCACAAAAACGAATACTACGTGCTGGACGAAGAGAACCGGCGGGACGGCGACTTCCTCGGCGAATCCCCCGCCACGTCGTTTGAGAATTCCGGTCAGATCGACGCCTTCCTTGAACAGGGCGAAATGATGGCACTCTACGTCGGCCACAATCACAAAAACAGCTTCACCGCCCGCTACAAGACGATCGATCTGGGCAACACGCAGAGCGCGGGCTTCAACGTCTACGGACCCGGGCTCGAGCGCGGCGTGCGCGTGCTGGATTTCAGCCCCGACGGCAGCTACGCGACCTTCACGCTGACTTACCACGATCTGTGCGGCGACGAGCCGGAGGATAAGCGGAAGTACGCCATGATGCAGCACATGCCCACGAGCATCGCCGGCACGGTCACCTTGATCAAGGAAACGCTCGCCCTCGCCGGCATCGCCGCCCTCACCGCCGGCACGGTGTACGCGGCGGTGAAGATGAAGCAGATCGAAAAGAAATAAATCCTTTATGCAAAATGCGCAAGGACTGCAGCCCCCACGGAGTTGCAGTCCTTGTTTTTTTCAGAATTTCAAAAAACAGCATATTGCAAATAACGGACGATGCGGGAAACGCGATTTCGGCAATCCGACAGCGCGGGTCACGCGGCGGTTCGCCGCGACGGCGCGCATGTATGCGCGCCCTACGGTGCGCCGCCGGTTCCGCTGTGCATTCCGCCGGCAAACGCGCGGCTGTCGCCGCGTCGGAACGCTGAAACAGCGTTCCCTACACTGTTGACGGCGGCACACGGTAGGGAGCGACCTTCGGGCGCTCCGCATGCGCCGCAGGCGCATCATATCATCGACCAATCGCGCGGCTGTCGCCGCGTCGGAACGCTGAAACAGCGTTCCCTACACTGTTGACGGCGGCACACCGTAGGGAGCGACCTTCGGGCGCTCCGCATGCGCCGCAGGCGCATCATATCATCGACCAA
>JAFWCS010000005.1 GCA_017534365.1 Clostridia bacterium
AGAAGCGGCGGACCGCATTCACGCTGCAGACCCTGAAATCATCCTGCAGGCCTGTATTTTTGAAGCGATCTACCGGGAAGACGTCGCGCCGGTGCCCGTGCCCGCGTGGGTCTTTGAAGCGTTCGGTCTGCCGCCGGAGCAGCGCAATTTCAATTATGACGCCTGCCTGTTTCCGAAGGATGCCGGCACCTGGGACAACATGCCGGATATTTCGCAGCTTGAAACACAGATGTGGTTTTACTATCGCGGCGCGCGCTATATTGACAGCGGGTATGAAGCGTTTCATATGGGGCAGATCCATCTTTACACCGGCCACGACCGCGGCTACCGCGCCATCGGCAGGGTGCTCGAGATGCTGCGCGCTTACGGCAAGCTCCACGCGCGGCGGCACAAGGTGATCTTTGACGCGCATTCCCATTCGCTCGTCGTCAACGGCAGGAGCCTGCTGGATTATAACGCCATGCCGTTCACACGCTTCCCCGTGCTGGACAGGCAAGGTGAAAAGCTGGTGCTCGTGCGCGAAGGCAGATCCGGCGGCGGCATTTCACCCGAGGGCGTGTATGAAGAATCGCTCCCCTTCTTGTATGAATACGACAACTGGGGCGGGCGCGATCACCGGGCGCGTGCGCATCACAGCTATGAAGAACTGGCATGGGAGCAGTGGTGGGGCGGCGACCAGATCTCCTGGTTTGCCGATCAGCCGCAGCGCGACCGCGACGCGTTCCTGGATTATTCATTTAAATGGACCGCGGTCAATAATCCGGACGGTTATTTTGCGTTTCCGCTCATGCGCGGGCTCGGTCCCGGCGGCGACGGGCAGGATCGTACCTACAAGCTGAACAACGCATCGGCAGCCTGTCCCGACGGCTTCTCGCAGGAGGACGCCGCTGCGGCACTGCTGCACGGCGGATATGAACAATATCGGACGCTGGCGAATCCCTCCATGCTCGATTACGGCGGCAAAAACGAATCCGATCCGCAAACCGGCGTGCAGTTTCCGGAGAAGGTCGTGCTTTACGGAAGCTTTCAGCCATACGTCGGCGCGGTGAAAAACGATTCCAACAGCGAGATCACGCGCATGTATTATATCGGCGACGGCTGCTATTCCCTGAGCTTTGTGATGCCGTTTGCCGGCGAATATGATTTCGCCGTTTCCACCTGGGGCACGCTTTCGGCCTGCGTGAGCACGGCGCACCCCTTCCCCTTCTCGGGAACGGGCAGTCTCGGCAGGCTGACGATCCCGCAGGACAACACAGTGGTCAAGGTCACGTTCAATTACATGACGAATGACATTCAGGTTCTTATGAAATCATAAATCACACGATAAATGGATCGGAGGTATTTTCATGGCACAGCTGAAAATGTATTGGTTCCCCGGTACGCCGATCGACGACGCCCCGCTGCCGGACGGCTTCGCATTCTCAAACTATCAGTGCGAAGCCGACAAGGACGCATGGGTGGAGATCTGCAAAAACGGGCTGGTCGGCGACGACGCGGACGCTTCGGCGTTTGACGGCGCGATCCTCGACAGAGAAGACGTCGATCCGTTCAAGGACGTGTTCTTCCTGGATTATAACGGAGAGCACATCGGCACGTTCACGGCTTATATCCACAAGGACGAGCAGGTCGGCGACTTTCATATGGTCGCGCTGCGCACGGATTTCCGCGGCCGCGGTCTGAGCAAATATCTCAGCGCCGCCGCCTGCAAAAAGCTGGAAGCCGAGCAATGCCGCTTCATATTGCTGACAACGGACGAGTGGCGCAAAGGCGCTGTCAAATCCTATCTGACCGCAGGCTTCAAGCCGGTCGAGTATGATCTGAATATGGAAAACCGCTGGAACGCCGTGCTGGAAGAATACGGGATCGACAGCGTGGAGATGGTCTATGAGGACGGCACGCCCTATAAAATCATTCACCGCAAGGGCCTCACGCGCAAGATCCGGTTCGGCGTGTTCGGCGGCGCGCGCGGAAAAACCTTCATGCAGTACTGCAAGGAATTTGACGATGCCGAGCTGGTCGCCGTCTGCGATGCCAACGAAGCGCGGTTTCATGAGATCCGTGAAAAATTCGATTGCTCCGGCGTCACGTTTTATAAGGATTTCGACGCATTTCTGGCGCATGATATGGATGCGATCTGCCTTGCGAACTACGCAAACGAGCACGCGCCTTACGCGATCCGCGCGATGCGCGCGGGCAAGCACGTGCTTTCCGAGGTGCTGCCGGTGCAGACGATGAAAGAAGCGGTCGAACTCATTGAAACCGTGGAAGAAACCGGCATGACATACGCTTATGCTGAGAATTATTGCTATATGCCCGCGCCGAAAACCATGCGGCAGCTTTGTCGCGAGGGCGCGCTCGGCAGCTTTGAATACGGCGAAGGCGAATACCTGCACAACTGCGAATACGGCTGGCCGGGCT
>JAFWCS010000452.1 GCA_017534365.1 Clostridia bacterium
GAGAGCCAAGTATCAGGAATACTACAATCAGCACAAGGCTGAGATCAGCGCCGAAGCGGACGCGGTACGCGCCGCGGGCGGTCTGTACATCTTCGGTACCGAGCGTCACGAGAGCCGCCGTATCGACAACCAGCTGCGCGGCCGTTCCGGCCGTCAGGGCGACCCGGGCAAGAGCCGCTTCTTCCTCTCGCTGGAGGATGACCTGATGCGTCTGTTCGGCGGCGAGCGCGTGAGCAACATGATGACCGCGCTCAACACGCCCGAGGATATGCCGATCGAAACGAAGATGATCACCAACACGATCGAGCGCGCCCAGAAAAACATCGAGGGCCGCAACTTCGGCATCCGCAAGAGCGTGCTGCAATACGACGACGTGATGAACCGCCAGCGCGAGCTGATCTATTAGCAGCGCGATCAGGTGCTCAACGGCGAGGAGCTGCGCCCGGTGATCGAACGCATGATCGACGGCAGCATCAACGAAGCGGTGGATATGTTCTGCTCCTCCTCGGCCAGCGCGAAGGATTGGAACCTGGACGGCCTAGTCGACAAATTCAAGAGCTGGCGCCTTGCGGAGGACGGCGATTTTGACGGCGTCAAAGACCGCGAGGAGATCCGGCAGACCCTGCTTGACCGCGCCCATACGCTGTATACCGACCGCGAGACGGAACTCGGCCTGTCGGAGAGCGGCGAGCCCGTGATGCGCGATCTCGAAAAGATGATCCTGCTGCGCACGGTCGACCGCTACTGGATGGACCACATCGACGCGATGGATCAGCTGCGCCGCGGCATCGGCCTGCGCGCCTACGGCCAGACGGACCCCGTCGTCGCCTATCGCGAAGTCGGCTCGGATATGTTTGACAGCATGACCGCGGAGATCCGCGAGGAAACCGCCCGCCTGATCCTGACGGTCGTCATCCGCCGGCCGGAGGATACCAAGCGCGAGCAGACCGCGAAGATCACCGGCGCAAGCGGCGCTTCGGACGGCAGCGAAAAGGGCCGCACCGTGCGCAAAAAGGAAAAGATCCGCCCGAACGATCCCTGCCCCTGCGGCAGCGGCAAAAAATACAAAAACTGCTGCGGCGACGTCCGCAAGCAATGATCTGCGAATCAAAAGGAGCCTGCCATGAAACGTCATCTGTTTGCATGTTTTTCTCTGCTGCTGGCCGTGCTGCTGCTCTGCACCGGCTGCGGCATCCGTGAAGCCGTATCCGGCACTGCCGCGAACGGCGGAACGCAAGCGCAGACAGGCGCGGTGTCCACAGCGCCGACGGAAACGACCACCAAGAATCCGAAGGATGAAAAGCTGATCGCCCTGACCTTTGACGACGGGCCGAACGCGGAGACGACCAACAAGATTCTGGACACGCTCGAGCAGAACGGCACGAAAGCCACCTTCTTCGTCTGCGGCTACTGCCTGGGCGAGAAGGGCGCGGAGGTCATCAAGCGGCAGATCGCCCTCGGCTGCGAGATCGGCAACCACACCAAGGATCACAAGCTCACCTCGTCGGGCGCTGCGCAGCAGGTCGGCTACGTCAACGACCGCGTCAAGGAGATCGCCGATTACGACGTTAAGCTCCTGCGCGCGCCGGGCGGCGCTTATAAAAACGTGATCGATCAGGTCGATATGCCGTTCATCCAGTGGTCGATCGACACGAACGACTGGCGCTGGAAGGATGAAGCGCACAAGGGCCGCACGGAGGCGGAGCGCAGCGCCAAGCTGGAAGAGATCAAGAATTTCGTGCTGGATTCCGCCGAACCCGGCGCGATCGTGCTGATGCATGACATTTACGAATTCACGGCGGATCTGGCCGCCATGGTCATCCCCGCGCTGGTTGCGAAGGGCTATAAGCTCGTGACAGTCAGCGAAATGTATAAGATCTACGGCGAGGAGCTCAAGCCCTCCACGATCTATTTCAACATTGACGTTTCCCCGGCGAACGCCGACAGCAGCGAGCCGCTGCCCGCCGGCACCTACACCGTCAACACCAAGAACGACCCGCTTAATATGCGCGTGGAAGCAAAGCAGGCCGCGGACGTGGTCACAAAGATCCCGAAGGGCGCGACCGTCACCGTCACGGAATCCGTCTCCGGCTGGGCAAAGGTCACCTATGAGGGCCAGACCGGCTGGGTCAGCGCGAAGTATCTGAAACCCGTGGTGTAGGATTATTCAAAACTATAATAATCATTATAATAAGGTGAGGTCGTTGCATGTCTGAGATCAAATTGTTTTCTATTGGAGAAGCCGTAGAAGAACGTATTTCTTCTGAAGTCGTTCTCGAGAGAGAATTACAAACTCTAATCGAGAATAACATGGAAAAATTCTTTGGTGTGCGTTTTCTTAAAAGTGAGTATGCTATAACTAATGGTCGAATGGACAGCATCGGAATTGACGAAAACAACAGTCCTGTCATCTTTGAGTATAAGCGCAGCCAGAATGAAAACGTTATTAATCAAGGTCTGTTTTATCTTGACTGGCTTCTTGATCACAAAGCAGATTTTAAACTGCTCGTCATTGAAAGTCTTGGAATGGATGCTGCTAATAGTATTGATTGGTCTGTTCCGTGTGTTATCTGCGTAGCGCATGACTTCACAAAATATGATGTTCATGCAGTTAATCAAATGCAGAGAAACATTAAACTTGTCAGCTATCGAAAGTATTCGGACGATCTCATTTTATTCGAACATCTGAACACACCCATTGTCAAATCTATCCCTGCTGATCAAAGCATGGATGAAACTGACAAAAAGAATTCAGTCTACAAATCTCATACTGAAAAACTCGCCACCATTCCCCAAAATATCAAAACTCTATATTATTCCATTTGTGATTATATTGAATCTTTGGGGGATGATATTGCCTCCAACCAATTAAAATACTATATTGCATATAAAAAAGTTCAGAATATGATTTGCATAGAGATATATAACAAACAAATAATTCTATATCTCAAGTTAAGCCCCGAAAGCGTTGAATTAGAAAAAGGGTTTACCCGTGATATGCGCAGTATTGGTCATTATGGAACCGGAGATTTGCAGATAACGATCAAAACAGCAAAAGATTTCGAGAAAGCGAAGCCGCTAATCGACCGCGCATATAACGAAGCATAGTCATTAAAGTTTTGTAAGAGAACACCGACGCAGGCATGCAACCGCAGCTTGCGTCGGTGTTTTTTTGCTTGATTTTATTTGATCCCGGCGCGCATGTATGCGCGCCCTACGGCGAAATGATCACGCAGATCAATAATAATCGTCAGATTCCCATTTTACCGGGTTTTCATCAATATAGGTCCAAATGTTTTCATAATCCTTCTGATCGCGAATCACATGGTCATAGAACCGCGTTTGCCAAACCTGGATCGAAGGATCAACAGCATGAATCTTTCTGCTCACCGCCGCTTTATAATTGCCGATCACGGTCCCGAGCGTAGGGCACGCATACATGCGTGCCGTGCGATCCGCCTGCTCATTTTCGATCACAACAATCGCATGAATATGGTTCGGCATGATCACGTATTTGTCAATCGTTACGTTCGGAAATACTTCATTCACCATGCCGAAGCACAGATCGGCGACCTTTCCGTATTGCGTCAAATGATCGGTCATGCCGAAAAGATATTTCTTTTCATGCGTGCAAAGCGTCACGTAATAATAATTCGGCGATGCGTAATCAAAATCATGCAAACGAATGCGTTTTCGTTTTGGTCGTTTATTCATGTTGCAACCAATTTCTCGGGAAGCATGGTGTCGGCTTCGGCGCGCATGTATGCGCGCCCTACATGGCGCAGCCGAATGCTTGTGGCTGCGAACCGCCCTGCAACGCCGCCATGCGGAAAAGCCGTTTCTGACGAGAGATTTTTTCGCAGGGCAAGACGCGCGGCGGAGAGCAAGCCTTTGTGGCTGCGAACCGCCCCCAACGCCGCCCTGCGGGAAAGCCGTTTCTGACGAGAGATTTTTTCGCAGGGCAAGGCGCGCGGCGGAGAGCAAGCCTTTGTGGCTGCGAACCGCCCGCAACGCCGCCATGCGGAAAAAGATCCGTCAGAAAAATTATTCGAGCTCGAACGCGCCTGTATAAAGCTGATAATACGTGCCCTTCGCGGCGATGAGGTCCTTATGGCTGCCGCGCTCGATGATGCGGCCGTGGTCAAGCACCATGATGACATCCGCATTGCGGACGGTCGAGAGCCGGTGCGCAATGACAAAGACCGTGCGGTTCTTCATCAGCGCATCCATGCCGCGCTGCACGATCGCCTCCGTGCGCGTATCGATGGAGGAGGTCGCCTCGTCGAGGATCATGACCGGCGGGTCGGCCACCGCCGCGCGCGCAATGGCGATCAGCTGGCGCTGGCCCTGTGAGAGATTCGCGCCGTTGTTGGTCAGCTCCGTTTCATAGCCCTGCGGCAGGCGGGTGATGAAATCATCCGCGCCGGCGAGCTTCGCCGCCTCCCGGCATTCCGCATCCGTCGCGTCAAGCCGGCCGTAACGGATATTCTCCATGACCGTGCCGGTGAAGAGATTCGTTTCCTGCAGCACGATGCCCAGGGAGCGGCGCAGATCGGCCTTCTTGATCTTGTTGACGTTGATGCCGTCATAGCGGATCTTGCCGTCCGCGATATCGTAAAAGCGGTTGATCAGGTTCGTGATCGTGGTCTTGCCCGCGCCGGTCGCGCCGACGAAGGCCACTTTCTGCCCGGGCTCGGCATAGACCGAAACGTCATACAGCACCTGCTTTTCCGGCGTATAGCCGAAATCGACCTCCACCATCCGCACGTCGCCGCGCAGCGGGGTATAGGTCAGCGTGCCGTCTCCATGCGGATGCTTCCATGCCCAGTGGCCGGTATGCTCCTCGGTCTCGGTCACCGTGCCGTCGTCGGCGATCCGGGCATTGACCAGCGTCACGTAGCCGTTATCCACCTCAGGCTGTTCATCCATGAGCGCGAAGACGCGCTGCGCGCCGGCCATCGCCATGACGATGGAGTTGATCTGCTGGGTGAAGTTGTTCAGATTGCCCGTGAACTGCTTGGCCATATTGAGGAAAGGCACGAGGATGCTCACGTCGAAGGCCAGACCGGAGAAGCTGATATTCATGACATTGCCGGCAATGAACAGGCCGCCGACCATGGCGATCACCACATAGAGCAGATTGCCGATATTCATGATGATCGGGCCGAGCGTAGTTGCGTAGGCGTGCGCACGGAAGCTGTCGTGATACAGCGCGTCGTTCAGCTGATCGAAGCCCTGCTCCGTTTTCTCTTCGTGGCAAAACACCTTGATCACGCGCTGGCCGTTCATCATTTCCTGAATATAGCCCTCCGCCGCGCCGATGGACCGCTGCTGACGGACAAAATATTTTGCGGAGCCGCCGCCGATCTTTTTGGAGACCAGGATCATGGCAACGATGCCCAGCACGACCACCAGC
>JAFWCS010000453.1 GCA_017534365.1 Clostridia bacterium
TCTTGTCCAGCGCATGTCCGCCGTAGGAGCAGAAGGCCGTGGGGATGCACAGCGTGCGGCCCTTGATGAAGGCGTAGGAGGTGGGGTCCCAGGCGGTATAGCCCCGGGCCTCGAAGGTGGAGCGCAGGCCGCCGGAGGGGAACGACGAGGCATCGGACTCGCCCCGCACCAGCTCCTTGCCGGAGAACTCCATGATGACGCCCCCGTTGCCGTCCGGCGAGATAAAGCTGTCGTGCTTCTCGGCGGTGATGCCGGTCATCGGCTGGAACCAGTGGGTGAAATGGGTCGCCTCGTTCTCCACCGCCCAGTCCTTCATGGCGGAGGCCACGACGTTGGCCACGTTGAGATCCAGCCGCTTGCCGTCGCGAATGGTCTTTTTCATCGCGTTGTAGGTCTCTTCCGGCAGCCGTTCGCGCATGGCGCGGTCGTCAAAGACCATGCAGCCGAAATAATCAGGCACGCTTTTCATAACGATTCTCCATTCAAAAAATCACAATAAAGTAAGTATATCCAGAATTTTGCGCAAAGTCAAGAGCCGTCGCCGGAAAAAGTCGCGGACATTTAAACAATTTTCAACATAATTTCATAGATTGTTCATTGATTTTAAACGCCGATTGTGATAAAATGTGATTCGATTACAAATATATATATTGTATATTACTTTTATAATAATGCGCAGGATCTACCTGATATTGCGCAGAAAACACGATCCGCGCCCCCGGCAGCCGGCCGGCGGGATCGCGGAGGGGAGCGTGAAAGCAATGGAACCGTTTTACCGGGTACGGGAATTCTCGACCGTGCGGGAGCTGATGGAAATGAGCGCCCGCCTGTTCGGAGACCGGCCTGCATTCGAGATCAAGCGCGGCGACGCGCATTTCAATATCATCTATCGCCGGTATCTGGAGGAGATCAGCGCCGTGAGCACGGCGGTGATCGATCGGATCGGCCCCGCGGCGCGCGTCGCGATCTGCGCGGATAATTGCTATGAATACGCTCTGACCTATATCGCCGTGATCTGCGCGGGCGGCGTGATTGTGCCAATCGACAAGGAGTTGCACACGCCAGATATCCTCGGCATTCTGGAAACGTCCGGCGCGCAGATGCTGGTCTGCGACGAAAAATTTCTGAAGCAGCACGGCGCGCGGATGCCCGCCGGCCTCCAGGTGATCTGCATCCGGCCGGAACAGGTGCAGGCGGAGTCGCTTGAGGAGCTGATCGCCGCCGGCCGCCGGCTGAACGAAACCGGCAACGCGCTCTATCAGCAGGTGCAGCACGATCCGGAAGCGCTCTGCACACTGCTCTTCACCTCCGGCACGACCGGCACCTCCAAGGGCGTGATGCTCTGCCAGCGCAATTTTGCCTTCGAGGTCAAGGCCGCCATGGGCGTGATCAAGATCAACCCCGAGGACTGCGGCATCTCGCTTCTGCCCCTGCATCACACGTTCGAAAGCTCGATCATTCTGTTCTTTGCGCCCTACTGCGGCGCGAAGGTGACCTTTTGCGAGGGCTTCAGCCATGTGCTGCGCAACATGAAGGAATTCAATCCCACCGTGTTTGTCGCCGTGCCGCAGGTGCTCGAGATCGTGCACAAACGCATTCTGAAAGCGATCGGCAAAAA
>JAFWCS010000454.1 GCA_017534365.1 Clostridia bacterium
CACTGCGCTCATCCGGCGTCTGCTGGAAGATTTTGAACAGCGCGGGTTTTTTGCAGTCCAGATCCAGCAGCACCACGCGGCCGCCCTTGAGCGCAAGCGCGACGGCAAGGTTGGAGGCGATCGTGGATTTGCCTTCGTTCTCCGCCACGCTCGCCACGGCAAATACCTTCTGCCCCTGCGTGCGCTGGAGATATTCCAGCTTCCCGGCGATTTTATTGTAATTCTCGGTGAATTTCAGGCTGGTGAAGATACTCTCCGAAAAGAGAATGCCCTTCTTGTTGCCCTTCAACGCATCCTTCAGGCGATAGAACTTCCGCTCATGCGGAATCGTGCCGAGGAGATTCGCGTCGATTTTTTCGTTGAAGGTCCGCTCATCCTTGACTGTGTCGCGCACGACCGACAGGAGCACAATCAGCGCGAGCGCGATTGCCATGGAGATCAGCGCGATCTTGATCGCACTCGCGGAGGTCATATTATTCGACGGCGCTTTCGGCACGCTGGCCGGGCGCAGAACGCTGACCACGCCGTTGGCATAAAGCGTTGAGGTGATCTGCGGATAAACCTTCAGAACGGCGGTCAGCTCCCGGTAGGCTTCCTCCGGATCCGACGCAGTCACCGAAAGCTCCATAATATTGGTTCCCTCGTTGACCCGCGCGCTGATCTCGCCGTCAAATCCGTCGGCTTTCAGGTATTCGCAGACCTTTTTCTTCATGGAGGGCTGAATGAAAACCTCCTCATAGATCTTCGCGATCTTTTCGGAATCCGAGAGCGTAGCCACGGCATTCGCCTTGCCCGCCGCGCTGTTGACGATCACCGTGGCGCGGCTGGTATATTCGGGGTGATAAATGACGTGCTTCACGATATAGGTGCCGAGGATCCCGATCACGGCGGCGCAGAAGATCACCCACCAGTTGCGCAGAACATCCCGCAGGATGCTGTGCCATTCAATGCTGAATTTCTTTTCTGTCATACTGCTCCCCCGTTATCTCACAATGACGATCAATCTCGTCCGGCCGACAGACTGGAAGGAATCCGTGCCGTAATAATCCACCGTGTAGGTGCCGGGCTTGTCCGCGTTGTAATCCGTTTCCGTCCGGATCGTCAGCGGCGCCTCGATGCCGGTGCTGTCCGCCGTGGAATCAATATAGCTGTTCCAATCCGGCTTGGCGCCCTTCTTCACATAGATCAGATACTCTTTCAGGCTGATCTGCGGCCCGTTGCGCGTCATGCGTTCCACGATCATCGGCAGCACGATCTCGGCCGTGTCGCCCTTGGAATTCTGCACGGTCGCCTGCAGGGTATACAGGCCTTCCTTGCCGCTCTCGAAATCCGGCGAATACACGATCACGTTGCCGGAAATGTCGCCGTCCAGGCAGTCCTTTGCGCCGACCGCGCCGACCACGTTCACGTCGTTGTAAATGGAATACAGCAGCGGACGCCGCAGGAAGAAGGTCGGCGGCTGATAGTCTGTATAGTGGATCTGACGCTGCGCGGTCACGACATGGTGATCCGAATCGCCGACCGCGTAGGTCACCTTGCAGAAGCCGACCTGCGAAAACTTGCCGATGGATTCCACAAGCACCCGATCGGTCAGGTCGCCGTCTTTTTCGTCATGCGCCGTCACGCCGGCAAGCAGGTCTTCTTCCGAAGCGCCGGCCTTGACCTCGAGCACGCCCTCCTCCACGGTGATGACCGGGATCGTTCTGTCCGTGAGCACCTTCTCCTCAAAGAAAACGACGGCGAACACCGCAATCGTCACGGCCGTCAGCTCGGCGACGATGATTCTAAGCAATTTCAGCATCATATCGATTACTCCTGTCAATCGCTGAAAATCTCCTTGTTGTCGAGGATCCGTCTCGGGTTTTCCTCAAACAGCAGATCAGCGTAATCATAAGAATACTCTTCACATACAAGTTCATGCGCATGGCGCAGATTCGGGGTTCTGACGTAGGGGGAATGCGCGTCGCTCGCGATCACGTCCGCCAGGCGGCCGGCAAGGAGTCTGTGCGACGCCTCATAAGCTGCCGCGCCGAAGCGCCCGGTCAGCGAGCCCTTGTTGAGCTGCAGCAGGCAGCCGAGCCGTTTGATCCGCAGGGCGGCCGCCGGATCCTCCGCAATGAACGCATACCGCTCCGGATGCGCCACGACCGGCGTATAGCCCAGCGCGGTCAGCATCTGCAGCTTCCGGCAGACTGCATCCGCATCCTCATAAAAATGGAACTCCACCAGCGGATAGCGGGAACCATTGAGCGTGATCAGCTTGCCGTCGGTCAGAAGCGCCGGGGCGTCCTCGGTGCAGAAGATTTCCTGCCCTGTATAGATCATGACGCCGATCTCTCGTTCCCGCAGGGCAGCGCGCAGCAGCTTGATTTTGTTGTGCAGCTCCGCGCCCCACGCATTCCGATAGGCGCCTGGCACATTGCAGTGCGGCGTTGCGGCGATGCCTGCCGTGCCGTTCTCCGCAGCCACGGCCACCATTTCGACCGCAGTCTCCAGATTCTCCGCACCGTCGTCTGTCCCAAAGCAAATATGGCAATGAA
>JAFWCS010000455.1 GCA_017534365.1 Clostridia bacterium
GACGAACGGGCTGGACGCCGCGAAATGGACCGGCAAGCTGCCCTCGGGCGAAAAGATTATGGCGTCCACCTGCGTTTACCGCCACGCCGGCGGCAAGGTCGGCGGCGCGATCCGGTTCATGATCTCGATGGAGGCGATCGACGCCCAGCTCGTGCGCCTGTCGCTGGTGATCGCGGCTGCGGCGCTGCTGATGTTTTTCCTGCTGGTGCTTTCGAGCAGCTTCTTCATCCGCTCCATTGTCAACCCCGTCAAGGATATCGGCGAAACGGCCAAACGCATTGCCGGCGGCGAACTGGACGCGCGCATCGATCACTACCCTTATAATGATGAAATCGGCGAGCTTTGCGCGATTATCAACGATATGGCGACCAAGCTTGCGGCCGGCGACCGGATGAAAAACGATTTTATCTCCACCGTTTCACATGAGCTGCGCACACCGCTGACGGCCATTAAGGGCTGGGGCGAAACGCTGCTGCAGATCGGCGCGACCGATCCGGCCATGACCGAGCGCGGCATGGGCGTGATCATCAGCGAGTCCGCCCGCCTGAATGATATGGTGGAAGAGCTGCTGGATTTCTCCCGCATGAGCAGCGGCCGTCTCCAGCTGAAATTTGAAACCATCGACCTGCTTGCGGAGCTGGACGCGATCGTGTTCAGCTTCAAGGAGCGCGCGATCCGCGAGGGCATCGAACTGGTCTACAACGTCCCGCAGGAGCCAGCGCCCGCCAACGGCGACGCTTCCCGCATCCGGCAGGTGTTCATCAATATTCTGGATAATTCCCTGAAGTATTCTACACACGGCGGCAAGATCAGCGTGACGGCCGATATGAGCGACAGATCAGCGCTGACCGTGACGATCGCGGACACGGGCGCCGGCATCCCGCCGGAGGATCTGCCCCACGTCAAAGAGAAATTCTATAAAGCCAATACCACCGTGCGCGGCTCCGGCATCGGGCTGGCCGTGGTGGATGAGATCGTCAAGCTGCATAACGGTACGCTGACGATCGACAGCGTGCTCGGCGAGGGCACCACGGTGCGCGTGACGCTCCCGCTCGTGACCGCAAAGGAAGGAGAACCCAATGAGTAAGCAGAAGGACAAAAAAGAATACGTCGCTGTCGGCGGTCAGGCGCTGATGGAGGGCATCATGATGCGCGGGCCGAAGGGGACGGCCGTTTCCTACCGCCTGCCGAACGGCCGCATCCTGACGGAAATGAAAGAATTCGTTTCTGTGCGCAAAAAATATAAAGCGCTGAATCTGCCGCTGCTGCGCGGCGTCGTCTCCTTCGTCGAGTCGATGATCTTCGGCTATAAAATGCTGATGGAATCCGCGGAAAAGACGTCGCTGGATTTTGAGCAGGAGCAGAGCGAGAGCAAGCTGGATCGCTGGCTGAGCGATCATTTCGGCCCGAAAATGCTCAATGCGATCGGCGTGATCGCCATGGTGTTGGGCCTCGGTCTCTCATTTGCGCTGTTCATGTGGCTGCCGAGCAAGCTGTATGACTGGATCGGCCTTCTCGCGCACGCCGACGGCGCCGAAGTGTTTTTGCGGCTGCGTCCGCTTTTCGAGGGTCTGATCCGCATGCTCATCTTCATTGCCTATATGTTCTTCGTTTCCCGCACCAAAGAGATCCATCGCGTGTTCATGTATCACGGCGCGGAGCATAAAACCATCGACTGCTTCGAGCATGGCTGGGAGCTGACGGTCGAGAACGTGCGCAAGTCCATCCGTTTTCATCCGCGCTGCGGCACGAGCTTCATCTTTGTGACGCTCCTGCTGAGCATCCTGATCTCCTCGGTCGTCGCCTTCATCTTTCCGGATCTTGCCAAAGAGAGCAAGATCTGGATCCCGATCAAGCTGCTGCTGCTGCCGCTGATCATGGGCGTCGGCTTTGAGTTCATCCAGCTTGCGGGCAAATATCAGAACACCTGCACCCGCATCCTTTCCGCGCCCGGTCTGCTGATGCAGCGCATCACGACCGCCGAGCCGGATGACGCGATCATCGAATGCGGCATCGCCGTCATGCAGGCGGCGCTCAGCGGCGAGATCCCGCCGGAGCAGACGCAGGAAGTGATCGACGCGGAGACTGCCGCGTTGGAAGCGGAGAAAGAGGACGCATCGCCGACGGAGCCGCAGGCATGACCCTGCGCCAGTGCCTGCGCGTCGGGCAGGCGCGCCTGCTTGACGCCGGCATAGAAAACGGCGATGCGGAAGCGCGCTGGCTGCTTGAATCCGTAACCGGCCGCGCGCAGACCGCGCTCCTGCTCTCGGAGGAACAAGTCTCCGACGCAGTTGCAAAAGTGTATGAAACGTTGCTTGCGCGGCGGATCGCCGGAGAACCTGTGCAGTATCTGCTGGGCAGCTGGGAGTTTTACGGCTTTTCCTTTGCCGTCGGCGAAGGCGTCCTGATCCCGCGGCCCGAGACGGAGCTGCTGGTCGAATTTGCCGAGCGGCTGCTTGCCGCCCATCCCGCGCCGGTGATCCTCGATCTGTGCGCCGGATCCGGCTGCATCGGTCTGAGCATCGCAAAGCTGCTCCCGCGCGCGCGTGTCTGGCTGCTCGAAAAGGAGCAGGCCGCGTTCGCGTATCTGGAAGAAAACCGCCGGCGGCTCGGCGTCGAAAACGCCGTTCTGATACAGGGCGATCTGTTTGACGGTCCCGCAGCCTTCGGTCTGCCGCATGCGGATCTGCTTGTTTCCAATCCGCCCTATATCGCGTCGGAGGAAGTGCCCGGCCTGCAGCGCGAGGTGCTGCGGGAACCGGCTTCGGCGCTTGACGGCGGCGCGGACGGTCTGGATTTTTACCGCGCGCTCGCCAAAGACTGGCTACCGCGGTGCGACGCCGCAGCGTTGGAATGCGGCGAAACACAGACGGACGCAGTTGCCGCTCTGCTTGCGATTCACTATCAATCTGTTGCGGTCCGCCGGGATCTGAACGGCCTGCCGCGCGTTGTGACCGGGACAGATCCGGTCGGGAAGGAACCGATATGCTGTTACAATTGATTCGCAGCCTGATGCGCGGGGAAGCGCCCGGCATTTCCATCATCATTCAATTTTTCTCGATCGTGTTTGTCGTTTTCTGCACGCTGCCGGTGCATGAATTCGCCCACGCGTGGACGGCTGACAAGCTCGGCGACGATACGCCCCGCCTGCAGGGGCGGCTGACGCTTTCGCCCTTCGCCCATCTGGATCTCATCGGCGCGCTGATGATCTTCATCGTCGGCTTCGGCTATGCGAAACCTGTGCAGGTCAATCCGCGCCGCTTCAAAAAACCGAAGGTCGGCATGGCGCTGACGGCTGCCGCCGGCCCGGGCTCCAACCTTGTGATGGCGCTGCTGTTTATGCTCCTGCATCATGCAGCCGCAGTCTGGTATGCCGGTTCCGGCTCGGTCGTGTCCAACGTCACGGCGCTGTTCTTCTATTTTGCGGCGTCCGTCAACGTCAGCCTGGCTGTCTTCAACCTGCTGCCGATCCCGCCGCTGGACGGCTCCCGCGTGATCTCGCTCGTGCTGCCTTCCAAGCTGTATTTCGAGATCATGCGATATGAGCGTTATATCCGCCTGGCCATTTTTGCGCTGCTGCTCATGGGCTGGCTGACCGCGCCGCTTTCCTACCTGTCTGGCCTGGTCCTCAGCGGTTTTGACTGGCTGACCGGCCTGCCGTTCCGCGCATTGATATCATAATTTCATTGGAGAATTTCTGTGGAAAAACTGCAATATAAGTTGGAAGTATTCGAAGGCCCGATGGATCTTCTGCTTCAGCTCATCGGAAAAAAGAAAGTCAGCATCAACGACGTGCCAGATCGGAAGAGCGTC
>JAFWCS010000456.1 GCA_017534365.1 Clostridia bacterium
TATGCTGATGTCCGCCGGGGGCCTCTATAACGTATTCACCACCTATTATTTCGCCGAGGTGCTTCAGCTCAACTCCTTAAAGCTGCTGATCGACATCCCCGGCGGCGCGGTGGGGATCGGGACCTATCCCTTTATCCCCGCCATCAAGCGCAGATTCGACAACAAGCAGCTGATGATGATCCACTTTTTCTCCAAGGCGGCGGTCGGAATCCTCTGCTTCTTCGCGGGGTGCAGGCATTACGCAAACAAAGCGGTCGCCGTGCCCGTGCTGATGCTGCTGAATATCGTCATCAGCATCGTGAACACGGTCAAGAATATCATCACCACCGAGATGATCGGCGACACCATCGATTACATGGAGCTGCAGACCGGCGAGCGAAATGAAGGCGTGTCGTTTGCGGTCTCCTCCTTCTTCAGCAAGATCACCGGCTCCGTCAGCACCGCGATCGCCACGGCCGTGCTCCCGATCATCGGCCTGACCTATCAGACGGTCGGCGGCAGACAGGTCGCCGTGAAGGGCGAAAAAACCGATTTTTATATCTGGATGTTCTACGTGCTGATCCCCCAGCTTGTGAACACGCTGGGCGCGATTCCGTTCTTCTGGTATCATCTGACCGGGAAACGGCTTGCGGATATCCGCGCGCAGCTGGCGCAGCGCAGAGAGATGCTGGTCGCCCAGATCAGCGAAACGGAGGAAACGCCATGAGGAAGTGCCCGAAATGCGCCGCGCGCCTGTCGCCCCTCTATTTCGGAGCGGCATGCAGACACTGCGGCGCGGATCTGCTGTATTATCATTTTGACGAACGCCTGGAGCAGGACGCGCAAAAGGCCGCCGCGCAGGAAGAGAAAGTGCAGCGTCTGCTGCGCAGGCTGCCGCTGCGCAGAAACAAGCAATGACCTGTTCGCCGGACCGCGGGCAGAGGAATCACGCTGTTTCGGTTCGATCCACGTTGAAATCAACTCGATCATCTTTGGTGAGGTAAACGCATTCGATGAGAAAAATCATTTCGGTCCTCCTTGCCGCACTGGAAGCGTTTCTTGTTGCCTGCGGATTCCTTGCGGATTACGGCAGAACGGCCGGTGAAGCGCTTGCGCAGTCTCCGTTTTTCGCCGCGGCCCCTTTGGATCTGTTCGGCGCTGCGCAGGATCTCACCTTGCCTTTCAACGCCGTTTACCGCCTTTTCGGCGGCACGGACCGCGCGCATTCCCTGGTTTACCGGTTCGGAAACGAGCCGACGTATTTTGAGTGGATCGCCATGAAAGCCGCCTGGACGGACGATAAAGAGTATATAAGGGAATTAAAGGATAAGATCGTTTCCTTCCCGCAAACAGACAACGGGTATCTCTGGTCCTGGAGCACGTCGACGTACTGGCCCACGGGACAGGGCTGCATACACTATGACGGCCTTTTCCGCTATGTTGCCGCGGTGAGCGAGCTGATCCGCTGGGACGGCAACGCGGCTTTTCTGAATGAAACAGATTTCACGGCGTCCGGCGACGACCGCGCGCTCGACGCCTCCCGGGGACGCTCAGTCTATGAAAAATGCAAAGCCGCAATGGACTATGCGTTTGAAGCGCTTGACGGCAAAAACGGACGGATCACGCTGACAGAAAAATCCGTGTTTCTTTCGGACGGCGTTACAAGATTCGACCGAAATGAAAACGGCGCAACCGTCTGGAACAATACGGGCCGCGCGGGCTCCTCGGCATCCAACTACTGGGACAACCTGTGCTTCGGCCACTGCGACGCTTACGAAACCATGCTTTATTATCACGCGCTCACGGCGATGCGCAGCATCGAAACGATGCGCGGAGATCCGGCGGCGGCAGCGGTCTGCGCAAAACACGCCGCGTTTGTGAAAGAATGCTTCAACCAGACGTTCTGGAGCAGCGAAACGGGCAGATACATCGCCTGCGTTGACGCCGACGGAAAGCGGTGGGATCCCGGCCTGACGTTTCTCAACACCGAGGCGCTCGCTTACGGCCTGGGCGACGCGGAGAAAGCGAACGCCGTTTTTGACTGGCTGGACGGCAGGCGGATCGTCGCCGGCGATACGGTGACGGGCAAAGCGATCCCGGATTATTCGCGCCTGCTGAAAAACCATTTCGGCAAAGCGGTTTCGCTCAGGCAATACCGCTTTGTGCCCGTTACGAACACGGTCAGCGTGGAGGATCTGTCCGGAGACGGCCCTGCCTGGTGGTATGACCTTGACGGAGCGATCTGCGTGGGTGAAAACGGAAACGCCGCCTACGGGCGGCACCTTGAAAACGGCGGCTATCTCTTTTATACGCTCTATTACGAGCTTGCGGCGCGGGCGGACTATCTCGGCGCCGACAGCGTAAAGGAAAGGGCGAAGGACCTTGCGGCGGTATACAGATTCAACGGCTTCGATTCGGACGTCGGCGACTGGATGGAAGGCATGACCGGCGAATTCCCGGAAAGCGGCATTCTGACCTGCGCTTATGTTGCGTCCCTTTGCGGCGTCGCGCCTTCCGCGCACGCGCTTGTCGTCAGGCCGAAGATCCCTTCGGGGATCAGCGAGCTCGGCATTGCGCGCGCAAGATACGGGAACGCCGTTTTTGAAATCAAGACCGGCAGAACGTCGCTTGAAATCAAAGCAGAAACGGCCTTTGACGGCACCCTTGTTTTTTGCCCCGAAGAGCAAGGCGGATACCGGGTGGAAATCACCTGCGCTGACGGAGCGGTCGAAACGGCGACAGCCGAAACGGATGCGCACGGCGCAATCGTTCTGACGGCGCGGGACCGGCCGCTGAAAACGCTTGTGATCAGAAAAGAACAGGCCGGCAAACAATGAACAAAGCCGAAACAAATCGCCGGGCAGAACGGACGATCCCTGCGCCGGCGCACAGCGCGAGCAAACGCCTCCGGGCCGCATCGGTCCGGAGGCGTTTGAGGGTCAGGCGTGCGTATTGTCGTAGAGTTTTTTGATCTCCGCCGGCAGGTCATCGGGGATTCTCTCCTTCAGCCTGTCTTCGGAGCCGTCTCTGATCGCCGTTTCATAATACCAGCATTTGAATTTCAGCATGTCCAGCGTTTTCTGAAGCCGGCGCATTTCAGCCTCCACGGCGGCTTTTCGCGTTTCAAACAGCGCTTTTCTCTGCGCAAAGGTGGACGGCCCCTCCACGCACCACGCCATGAACTTTTTGATCTCCTTGATCTCAAGGCCGGAGGCCTTCAGGCACTCTATGACCCGGAGCGCTTCCATTTCCGCTTCTCCGAACTGCCGGATGCCGGACTGCCTGCGCATGGATGGAAAGAGCCCCTCTTTGTCATAATAGCGCAGCGTTGAGACCGGAAGACCGAACATCTCCGAAACCTGTCCGATTGTATACATAAAAAATCTCCTTCCTTCGCAAAAAAACGCTTGACCTGAAGTCAGGTTCAGGTGTTATAATAGGATTATAGCACACAGCGAAAGAAAA